>JBGUER010000099.1:0-11957 GCA_041821285.1 Clostridiaceae bacterium | reverse complement strand
ATCTGTGGTTGTAATATTTCCTTGTAAAAATTTAGTATAGACTTCATCAATGGCTGTGCCAAGACTAAGAGAACCAATTATATTTTTTTTGCTTTTCCCATTAATAAGATTATCCTTGTTTTCAATTAAAACATCAGAAAACTTTTTAACTATTAAATTATCTTCTTTATAACCGTTAGTATCCATATTTGAAAGATTGTTTATAACAACCTGCTGTTTAGCTTGTTGAGATTTCATACCAGAAACTGCTGTATATAATGCTCTTATCATTTATTTTCCTCCTTATCATATATTACTTTAAATTCGCTTGGATAGTCCATTCCCAGTCCTCTAGCTTTTTCCTCAATTTGAGACTGTGAAAAATTAATTGTTATTTTTGTATAGCTCATAGCTAAAGTGGCTATAATAATTCCAATTCCCACCCCTATTAAAAGTTTTTTATCAGAGAGAAAATTAATTATTTCTTTTATTATTTGTACAAATCTTTTATTAATGATATCTCCCCCTTGCTTAAACCTAGAGTTTTCGCTATCTCTTCTTTATTATATCCATCTGAAATCATATATTTAGCTTTTTCTATCTTTGAAATATTATTGTTATGTAAATCTTTTTTTTCAATACTATTTTTAAGTTCATCTATCTCTATTTCAATTTCTGCGATTTTTTCAGAAAAATCTTTTCTTATTTGTCCTAGTTCTATCTGGAATTCGGACATATTATTTTCACGATTATTTAATTGGATTTTGAATTTTGTACTATCTTTTTTTAATGCCCTGTAATTTATAAATATTAATAATAAACCAATAATTATTAAAAATGGTATCATATAAAGCTCCTATTCGTAATGAATTTTTTTGAATTCATTTTTTAATCTTAAAATAGCTCTAGTATGTAGTTGGCATACTCTAGATTCTGAAACATTTAAAATTACACCTATTTCTTTCAATGTCATTTCTTCATAATAATATAAGGATATAACTGTTTTGTCCTTTTCATTTAAATTATCTAATGCTTTTTTTAAAAGAATAAGTTGCTCTTCATCTTCAAGTTTATTTTGTGGATTAGGACTTTTTGTATCTTCAAATGTTGCTATATATGAAATATCATCATTTTCACCAAAAAGTAAATTTTCTAAAGATACCATTGAACAAGATTGAATATACCCTTCTATTTCGTATAAATCTTTTAATGAAATCTCTAAATATTTTGAAATTTCCTCATCATCTGGATCCCTTCCTAGTTTATTTGTGAGAAAGTCTAAAGCTTTATTGTAAGATGTTAATTTATCCATGGCATTTTTTGAAATAAAACTATTTTTTCTTATTTCATCTAAAATGCTTCCTCTTATTCTATATGTAGCATAAGTTGAAAATTTCATTCCTCTAGATTCATCAAATTTTGCAAGAGCATCTAAAAGCCCTATAAATCCATAACTTACTAAATCTTCATATTCAAAATGTTTTGTTTTACCATTTATTATCCTAGAGGCAATATATTTAACTAAAGGAGTATACTCTTCAACTATTTTTCTTTTAAGTTCATCAGTATTTGTTAAAGTCACCTAATTCACCTCTGGTCAGATTTCCTCATTTTTCTCATTAATCCAAATACAAATTGTATTATTTCTTCTTGATCTTTTGGTGATATATCAATAAAAATCAAACCGTAAGATACTCTACCTAATGCATCGAAATCTTTTCGAACTATATTGCATTTAGCCATAACTTTTTTTCCACTTAATGGTATGTAAACTATGATTTTATCATTCAATTCAAGATTTTTGTTATTAGAAAATTTAATTCCTCCACCACTTATGTCAAGTATGTGTCCTTGTTTTATGTCAAACTTCAAATCGTATAATTTATCATTTGGAACATTTTCGATAATTTTATCGATTTTTGCGAAATCTATAACATTTACATAGGAAACTCTTACAAAATCTCTTCTTTGAATTTTTTTAAATGAAGTTGGTCTTGAAATATATATTAATGGTATTTTATCTATTGTCTTTTTTAAAACTTTCGATTTAAATTGAAAGACATTATTAGTTTTATTGTATAAAAGTACTGATATGTTATCATCTATGACTAGTGGTAAATATCCATCTTTATTGCTTGGAATACTAATGGCTATAGAATCTTCTAATATATCTTGAATGGTACTTTTATATATTACATTTTCTATTTTGACTTCTATTCTATTATTAATATCAATATGTATTTTATCCATTTAAATCTCCTTATGAAAAAATTTTGAAAAGTTTTGAAACCATGGAAGAAATCTTATTTTTTGAAATAGTATTTTCTTCACCTATTAATTTATATGCTATGCTTGTCATGTTAAGTGAAGCAGTAGAATTTGGGTATTTAACAACATAAGGAATTTGTTGTTTTACAGCTTCAATAACTTTAGAATCTTCTTCTATATATCCTAAATATTCTAAATTCATTTTAAGAAAAATAGATACTGCATTACTTATTTTATTAAAAGTTATAATGGCTTCTTTTTCATCCTGTGCTCTATTTACCACGATTTTAGCTTTATCTTTTAATTTAAAATAACCTACTGCTTTTAGTAAACTATATGCATCTGTTATGGAAGTAGGTTCTGGATTAGTTATAATAATTAATTCTTCACAAGAAGCTATAAATGCTAAAACACTTCTATTAATTCCAGCGCCAGTATCCATAAAAATATAATCAAATTCTGATAAAGAATTTAATATATTAAAAAGTTTAGTTCTTTGCTTTTTGCTAAGTTCATCTACTTTACTAAGTCCTGAACCTGCTGGAAGAAGTTTTATTCCATAAGGACCAACAATTAAAACATCTTCTAATGATTTATCATGAAGAATTAAATCATATATATTATATTTAGAATAACCACCTAAAATAATATCATCGTTACCCATTCCAATATCTGCATCTATTACTAAAACTTTCTTTCCCATTTTTTGAAGTACAATAGATAGATTAACCACAAAATTGCTTTTTCCAACGCCACCTTTACCTGATGTTACAGTTACTATCCTTGCTTTATTTACTTCGACATCAGTAGTGGAATTTCCTGCAAGCTTTCTTAAATTTTCCGCTTGATCTACCATATTTTTACCTCCCCTAGTGCTATTTGTGAAATTTCGTCAGCATCTAGCTTTATTATATCATCAGGGACGTTTTGCCCTGTAGAAAGAAATATAATGGGAGTCTTGCATATATTTTGTAAATTTACTATTGAACCATAAGTTGTAGTTTCATCAAGCTTTGTTATAATAACATCTTTATAGTTTAAAATTCTATACCCCTCTACAATAGATTCAATATCCTTATTTTTAGTTGTTGCACTAATAACAAGAAATATTTTTTTAGTTTCTATTATTTTAATATAGTTATTTAGCTCTTCTATTTGTTCTTCGTTTTTAGAACTCCTACCTGTTGTATCTATTAATACAGTATCTAACTCTTTCATTTCTTTTAGTGCAAGTTTTAAATCATCTACGTTCATAATAACTTTAAAAGGAATATTTATTATTTCGCTATACGTTTTAAGCTGTTCTACTGCACCTATTCTATAATTATCAATAGTTATAAGACCAACTTTTTTCCCTTCAATCAAACTTAATTTAGCTGCAAGTTTAGCTATAGTAGTAGTTTTACCAACTCCTGTAGGACCAACTAAAACTATATTTCCAAGTAGTTCTTCATCATTTGATAATAGCATATCTCTAATAATAGTTTTAGCTTTTGATACATCATCTGAGCCTTCTTGATTTTTTATACCTTCTAATATTTTTGTAGTAGTATTTTTGTCAAAATCATTTTCTTCTAATATTTTTTCTATATCACTTTTTATTACGTTATTATTAGATTTAAATGTAAGGTCATTTAAAATATTTTTCATTTCTTTTACTTCTTTTACTAAGTCATTTTCTTGAACATTATTTATGATATTTTCTGTTTCTTTCTTTTTTTCTCTTTCTTTTTCTCTCTTTATAGCATGTTTTATAGCATTTATACTTTTTTCAACAGATTCTTTTTCATCTTTTTTTTGATTTTCAATAGCAGCAGTAACCTCATAAATCTTTTTAGAAAAAATACCTTTAAATCCTTTTTTCCGAACTTTTCGCTGACTTATTATTATTGCTTCATTTCCCAATTCATATCTTATTTTAGTCATAGCTTCATTCATATCTTTTACTAAATATTTTTTTATTATCATAAAGAAACTACTCCTTCTGTTTTAATCTCTATATCATTTGGTATTTCATTAATAGACAAGACTACTACATTAGGATATACCATTTCAATAAGTTTTCTAAACGCCGGCCTGATTTTAGGATTAACTAAAATAATAGGTTGATTTTCAAAATAATTAACTGTTTCCAAAAGTGATTTTATTGAATTTAAAATTTTTCCAGTTGAATTTGGGTCCAATGCTGGGAAAGAGCCTTGCATTGATTTCCTTATATTACTAGCTATCATATCTTCTGCCTTTTGAGATAATGTAGAAACAATCATTTTGCCATTTTCATCAATATGAGGGTTGCATATAGTTCTTCCTAGTGCGAATCTAACATATTCAGTTAATAACTCTATGTCTTTAGTATTTCTTGCATTATCAGCTAAAGATTCAAATATGGTAACTAAATCCTTTATAGGTATTCCTTCTTTTAAAAGGTTTTGAAATACCTTTTGAACATCACCTAAAGTTAATAAATTAGGTATTAATTCTTCAACTACAGCGCTATATCTATCTTTTATAGAATCTACTAGTTCTTTAACCTCTTGTCTACCTAAAAGCTCATAAGAATGCACTTTTATAATTTCTGTTAAATGGGTTATTAAAACAGTTGTTGGATCTACCACAGTTAGTCCATTTATCTCTGCCTTTTCTCTTTCATCGTTATTTATCCAAACAGCTGGAAGACCAAAAGAGGGCTCCTTTGTTTTTATACCATCCATTTTGTATCCACTATTTGCAGGGTCCATTGCAAGAAACATATTTGGCATCAATTCGCCCCTTCCCATAGTTGTTCCTCTTATTTTTATTAAATAATCATTTGTTTTAAGTTGAAGATTATCTCTTATTCGAATAGGTTGAACTAATATTCCCATATCAATAGCACACTGTCTTCTAACAGATGCTATTCTTTGTAGTAAGTCTCCCCCTCTTCCCTCGTCTGCTAGAGGAATAAGACCATATCCTATTTCTATCTCCATAGGTTCAACTGAAATTAAATTCATAACATTTTCTGGTTCCTTTTTAGTAACAGCAACTTGTTTTTTCATCTCTTTGGCTTCTTTTTTTACTATTTCTTTTTTATCCTCTTTATATAAAAGATAAGCACTAAATCCTACTGCTGCAGATAAAGATAATAATAAAAAATTTGGTAGTGCTGGAATTAATCCAAGCATAAATAATACTCCAGATGCTATAGTAAATGCTTTTGGAAAGGTTGTAAGTTGTCTTATTACTTGATTACCAAAGTTTTCATCTCCGCCAGATTTAGTAACTAAAATAGCTGAGGCTGTAGATATTAAAAGTGCTGGTATTTGACTTACAAGTCCATCCCCAACAGATAACTGAACATAAGTTGTAGCAGCTTCTCCTATTGGCATTTTCATCATAACTGCGCCGATTATTATACCACCTAAAATATTTATCAAAGTAATAATAATACCTGCTATGGCGTCACCTTTTACAAACTTAGAAGCACCATCCATAGAACCGTAAAAATCCACTTCACTTTGTAAATTATTTCTTCTCATTTTTGCTTGTTCTTCATTTATTATTCCTGCATTTAAATCAGCATCAATACTCATTTGTTTACCAGGCAAAGCATCTAATGTAAACCTAGCTGAAACTTCAGCTACTCTTCCTGCACCGTTTGTAATAACTACAAATTGAATTATTACAATAATGATGAAAATAATAAGTCCAACGACATAATTATTTTGAACAACAAAGCTTCCAAAAGCAGCTATTATTTTACCACCATTTGCTTGAGATAAAATTAGTCTAGTTGATGATATATTAAGTGCTAATCTAAATAGTGTAGTAATTAAAAGTAACGTAGGGAAAGATGAAAATTGAAGAACATTTGTAGCAAATAAGGTTAAAAGAATTATTATTATGGATATAGTTATATTAAATCCTAATAAAATATCTAAAAGCCAAGTTGGTATAGGAATAATAATCATTAAAACTATTCCTATTACAATTAATGGTACTAAAACATCATATACTCTTTTTATGTCAAAATTCTTAAAGATACTTTTTTCCATTCTTTCTCCTTATTTCCGTTTGATTTTATATACTATAGCTAGTATTTCAGCAACTTTTCCATACATATCTGCAGGTATTTCTTGGTCTATCTCAACTTCTTTATATATTAATCTAGCTAAAGGTTTGTTTTCTATTATAGGAATATCATTATCAAGGGCAAGCTCTTTTATTTTAGTAGCTATATTATCAGCGCCTTTAGCAGTTACTATAGGTGCTTTATCTTTATCTTCATCGTATTTCAAAACTATAGCTAGATGTGTTGGGTTTGTTATTACTACAGTGGCATCTGGAACAGATTGCATCATCCTTTTCCTTGCCATATCTCTTTGGATTTGTCTTACTCTTGATTTTATTTGAGGGTCTCCTTCTTCTTGCTTATATTCTTCCTTAACCTCTTGTTTTGACATCTTTAAATCTTTATTATGCTGATATCTTTGGTATATAAAATCAAGTAATGATATAGCAAAAGTAACTAATATTATCCTGAAGAATATATTTATTATATATTTTTTTAATACACCTGCCATTAAGCTAAACTTTAAATTCCCTGTGTTTAAAATAATATTATAATTATCTTTAACAAAAAGATAGCCTACATATGCTAAAACAAATACTATAACTGTATTTTTTACTAAGTCTACTAACGATCTCATAGAAAATATTTTTTTAAATCCACTTATAGGATTTAGCTTCTTTATATCAGGTTTAAGTGGGTCACCAGTTAAAATAAACCCTGTTTGAAGAAAATTTGACAGTACTCCTACTATCATTATAGGTAAAACAAATGGAAATATTATTATTGCAAATCTCAATAGAACTGTAACAACAATATTTTTTAAACTTAAATAATTTACAGTACTGATTAATTCTGATCCTAAAAAATAAGTCATTAACCTACCTAATTGTTCAAATGCAAAGTTTCCAAAAACAAGAAAGGATAAAGTTATAGCTATTAAAGTTAAGGATAAGCTAAGCTCTTTGGATTTTGCTACCTGTCCTTTTTCTTTAGATTCTCTTTTCTTTCTTGGCGTTGGGTCCTCTGTTTTGTCCTCTGCGTCAAAAATTAAAATAACAGGTATTATTTTATAAAAATTATTAAACAAATCAGGAACACTATTAAATGAATTTTCTATTAAATTAATTATTATTGGAACAGATAAAAATATTGCGGATAAACCTATAATAATTTTAAGTGGTAAGCCTAAAATCATTATATTTATTTGAGGAACTGATCTTGCCACAAGGCCAAACACCATATCTGCGATTAATATCACAAAAACTATTGGAATTGCTATTCTAAGTCCAATACTGAAAAAATTTATAAAATTTTCCATAACAACAGAAAATGTATTTTCATTAAAGATAAATTTACCAATACTTACTTTAGTGAAACTATCAACTAAAGCTCTTATTAAAATATGATGTGCATCTAGGACTAAAAATAAAACTAAACTTGTATAATAGAATAATCTCTCTATCAAAGTGGTATTACTGCTTGATGACGGATCATAGAAACTCATCATGGAAAATCCTATTATCATATCTAAAATATTCCCTGCATATCTAGCACTTAAAAAAACAAGATTAACTGTAAATCCTAATGTAAGTCCTGTTGTTACTTCGGCAATACATTGAAATGCAAAATAATATATATTATTTATTTGGTTTAATGTTTGAATATCTATAGATGGAACCAAAATATATGCAATTATCAGTGAAAAGCCTACTTTAACTTGATTTGGAGTACCAGTTGGGAAAAAAATCGGTACTAAAGCAGTAAAAGTAATAATTCTTAAAAAAACTAAAATAAGTGCTAAAAAATAGCTAGTGTCAATCAAATTATTCACCTACATTATATTAGATATCTTATCAAATATTCTGGTAGTAAAATCCACCATCATATGAAGCATCCAAGAACCTGTTAGTATACCAACTGCAGCTATTGCAATAAGTTTTGGTACAAAGGTTAAGGTTTGCTCTTGAATTTGAGTAGTGGCTTGAAGAATGCTTATCAAAAGTCCAACTATTAACGCTACGGCAAGGATTGGAGCAGCAATTAAAAGACCTGTAAATATAGCATCTTTAACAACAGATGTAACCATGGATTCGCTCATTTAATCACCTCATCTAAAACTTAAAACTAAAGATTTTACTATTAAATACCATCCATCCACCATAACAAATAACAAAAGTTTAAATGGAAGTGAAACCATTACCGGAGGAACCATAAACATACCCATAGACATAAGTATACTAGCTACCACAAGGTCTATTATTAAGAAAGGAATGTATAATAAAAATCCAATTTCAAATGCTCTCCTTAGTTCACTAATCATAAAAGATGGAATTATTGTTGTGATAGGAACTGAATCTATATCTTCACTGTCTTGCTCTCCTGATATTTCTATAAAAAGTGATAAATCCTTTTGTCTTGTTTGCTTTAACATAAATGTTCGGATAGGTTTAGCACCTATTTCTATAGCCTCATCTTGAGTTATTTCGCTATTGATATAAGGCTGCACAGCAGTATCATTAATCTCTGTTACTGTAGGCATCATTATAAAAATAGTAAGGAAAAGAGCAAGTCCTATTAAAACTTGATTTGGTGGTGATTGAGAAGTTCCTAATGCACTTCTTAAAAATCCAAAAACCACTATTATTCGCAAAAAACTTGTCATCATTACAATAAATGATGGAAGTAGTGTTAAAACTGTAAGTAATAGTAAAAGTTTTATACTATCTACATATTCAGTTGGTGTATCTGCAGAATCTATATTAATACCTATCTTAGGTATAGGTATTGAATCTGTAGCCATTACTTTAGTTGAAATAAGTAGTACAAAAGTAAAAGCAAATAACATTATCAATAAATTAGTTTTCTTTTTCATTATCATTTTTACCTTTTCTATTAAAAAAATTTAAGTTTATTTTATTATTATTATTATTATTATCAATTTTAGTAGTTGTTATTTTTATAGCTTCTTCTTCAGTAAGCTCTTTTAATATTTCAACATTGGAATTACTTGAAGAAAGAATATAATATTTTTCACCTAATTTTGTAAGAACTACGCTATTATCTTTTGATAAATTGACTCTTTCTATTATCTTTATAAATTTTCCATTTTGGAAATTATTTAATTTACTACCTCCATATTTCAAAGAAAAATATATCATAAACAATATTAGAGGTAAAAATATAATTAATTTTAAAACACTTAAAAAAATATCCATCTAATCACCTAGTTTACGATAAATTCAGTAAAATATACTTCTTTTAATTCCCCATTTTCAAGAAGTGGATTTACTGCATCTATAATTTCTTGTTTAAGAACCTTTTCATTTTCAGACTCTCCATCTTCTGAAACCGTTAAATCAGAAACACATTTAGATCTTAAAACAGATATAACTGCATCATTTATAAATGGTTCATCAGTAGCTATTTCATCATTTAATTTTTTTTCATCATATCCTAAATAAACTATAATTTTCAAATACCTATTTGTTGTACTTTCATTTAAATTTACAAGCATTTCATCTAATCCATAAGAATAAGCTGGAGTTTCAATTTTACTTGAATCAACTTGATCGATTTTATTTCTAATAACAAAATAGTAATAAGAAAACCCTGCTACAAACACTAAAATAACAGATAAAATTATAATGAAAGGTAATAATTTCCTTTTCTTTTTTGGTTCTTCAATTTCACTCATAATAATCTCCTTTATTCATCATCATCTGCGATAATTAAAACATTAACTCTTCTATTTTTCGCTTTATTAGTGGTTGTATCATTGGCCACTATTGGATTATATTCACTATATCCTTGGGCACTAAATCTAGAAGCAGTATTTTTTTTAACATCAATAAAATATTTTACCACATTTATAGCTCTTTGTGTAGATAGTTCCCAATTGCTGTCAAATTTAGAATTATGAATAGGAGTATTATCAGTATGACCTTCAACTATTATTTCATTATCTAAAGTTTTTATTAAACCATCTACCTTATCTAGCAAAGCAATACTTGTAGATAGAACATCTGCACTTCCTGAATTGAAAAGTACACTGTCTTTCATTTCAAGTACTACCCCTCTTTTATTTTCTTTTATGGAAACCAATGCTTCTAAATTATTTTCAGATACATATTCAGATACAGTTTCATATAGTTCTTTTATGTTTTTATCTTGTTCATCTACTTCAGATTCAAGGCTATTATCTGTTGAATCTTGAGCATCAGTAGCATCTATTTGAATTGGTGTGGTTCCATCTTCCATATTCTGCTCTAAAATAGTAGACCCATTAGACCCAGTTAAAACATTTTGAAGAGATTCAGCTATCTGTTGGAATTTAATTGAATCTACACTTGAAAAAGAATATAGCAAAATAAAAAATGTTAATAGAAGAGTCATGGTGTCAGAAAAAGTTGCAATCCAACCATCTGATTTGGGGCCTTCACTGCCACTTCTTTTTCTCCTAGACATCTTCTGCCACTTCTCCCTTATTATTTGATTTATTATTATATAATATTCTCTCTTTAGGTGATAGATAGGATATAAGTTTATCTTCTATTATTCTAGGATTTACTCCTGCCTGTATAGATAGAATTCCCTCTAAAACCATTTCTCTAATTTCTAATTCCTTACCATTTTTCAAAGAAAGTTTAGCAGCAATAGGGTTAAAGAAAATATTAGCCATTACTGAACCATAGAAAGTTGTAACTAAAGCTGCTGCCATACCAGATGCTATAGCTGAGGAATCATCTAAATTAGCTAACATAATAATCAAGCCAATTAAAGTTCCTATCATCCCAAATGCTGGTGCATATGCACCCCAAGCCCTAAATATACCCGCTCCATCCTCATGTCTTCTATCCATTTCATCAGTTTCTAGTTCCAATATTTCTTTAATAGTTTCAGGTTCTATACCATCTACCACCATTTGAAGACCTTTTTTGAAAAATTCATCATCTATATCATCTATATCATCTTCTAAAGATAATAGCCCATCCTTTCTAGCTTTTTTTGATATTTCAGTAAATTGACTTATTATATCTTCTTTAGAATAATTTAAATTTTCAGTTGATTTTTTAAATATAGTTGGTATAAGCTTTATATTTTCTATAGGATAGTTAACTAATAATGAGCAAAATGAACCACCTACAGTTATAATAAATGAAGGAAAATTTAAAAATAATATTATGGCTCCTCCTCCAGAGGATATTCCAAAAAATATCATTCCAAATCCTGCTAGTACACCTATTATTGTTGTCAAATCTCGTTTCATAAAATCCCTCCTAACCTCTAAAAATAGCTCTTTTATCTTCTCTAATATAGATTAATATATCTTCTATAGATTCAAGAACCAAATATTTCTTACCATTATTCAATGTTATAAGGCTTTCAGGAATTGGCTCTATTTTCTCTATTAAATTATTATTCAAATAAAATTCTTTGTGATTTAAACCTGTTAGTTTAATCATTTTCCCTCCATTTATAAATAAATTTGCTAAACAATAGATTTATACCTATTGTTTAGCATTTACAATTTATGTTAAATTAACCAACGTTTGAAGTATTTCATCACTTTTAGAAATCATCTTTCCATTTGCTTGGTAAGCTCTTGTCGACTCTATCATTAATGTGAACTGTTCTGCTAAATCTACATTTGAACCTTCTA
>JBGUER010000098.1:0-12277 GCA_041821285.1 Clostridiaceae bacterium | reverse complement strand
CTGGGGAGATTATGGCGGAATAGCAAGTGAAACTAGTTATTTAGGACTAGACAATATATTGAAATTTTATACAAACTCAGATATAAAAGATATGTATAAAAAATATTTAGATAATTTTGTAAACAGAGTAAACACGGTGAATAATACTAAGTATAGTGATGATTTTAGTATATTTTCATGGGAATTAATGAATGAGCCAAGAATAGATATTAATTCTGCTGGTGAAAATAATTATGATGAAAACTATTATAATGGAACCTTGTTGAAACAATGGACTGAGGAAATGGCTAAATATATAAAAGATATAGATGCAAATCATATGGTATCTTTAGGTTCAGAACTACATGGAATAGAAGTGGATGGAACTACTTGGGGTGGAACTGAAGAAGGCTATGGAGATGATCCTGTAGCAAATGTTATGTCAGCTCAGGGAATAGATTTTGTTACATTTCACCCATATCCTAATGCTAATTGGTTAAATTATAATATTCCCCATGTAAAAGAATTAATACAAAATGTAGTATCAGATTCGAAGAAGCTTGGGAAACCAGTAGTTATGGAAGAATGGGGTATAGACAATAGATACGCTATAAAGGATTTTCAAGGAAATATAATAAATCCGGATAATTCCAAATATGAAGCATTAAAGAATACTTGGAATAATGTAATATTATCTGAATTTAGAAGGGCTGGGGGAAATGGTTCTTTGGTATGGTCATTTTCTTCGTTAAAGAGTGCTGATTTAAATTTTGATATTGTATCATTTATGCCAGGTGAAAAAGCCATAAAAGATTCAATCTCAGTTTCTATATTGAAGTTTCAGTCTTTAATGTTAGATTTATTGAGTAAGAATATATTTATCGATGTAGATGAGGCAGATAGGGGATATATAAATGAAGTTGTATATTTCAAACTTATGGATAATGATGGATATAAATTCCATCCTGAAAATAATGCTAGGGTTTCAGAAGTTTCCGATGCTTTAAAGAAACTTAAAACAATATCTGATTCTAATATGAATTTAAAATATTTAGAGGGGTTAAATGAAGATGATACTATTTCAAGGAAAGATTTAGCCAAGGATTTATACAATGTTCTAAATATTAGTAAAGTAAAATTAAATGAAGAAGAAAATATAAGATATTCTGATTTAATAGATTGTTCAAGTGATGAAATAGATATGATAAAATCACTTTATTGCGCTGGAATATTTAGTAATGAAAGTGAGTTCAGACCAGATGATAATATAACTAGAGCTGAATTAGCAAAAATACTCACTGGAGTTATGGATTATTTGTCTTATGAAGGGCAAGGATATTTTGATTCTATAGTTGTTAGTGGAAGCCTTCCAAATATTAATGTTACATGGAGCAAGGATGAGGTTAAAGATAAGAAAATAGTTCAGACAGGTTCGTATGGTTTATTACCACTTATATATGTAGGATTAATATTAATGGTTTTTGGTAGTATTATTGTAATAAGAAAAAGTGATTTTCTGAATAATTAATTAAAAGGATTCCTTTAAAAAGGAATCCTTTTGCTTGGTATATTTAGTTAAACAATATAAAAAAAGATAGCGAAAGCTAATATAGTATCACTTAGTAAAAAAATGTCTAAACATATAAAATAAATGACTATGTACCATATTTGTGACACAGTTGCAATAAATATGTGATATAATTTAAAAAACATATATAATGATGGGGGATAAAAATGAAAAAAAAGAAATCTAAGAAAAAAGCAATTATTAATAAAGAAATTAAAAGTAAAAAAAATAAAAAGAAAAAAAGCATTAAAACCCAATTAACAATAATGACTTTATTAAGTGTTTTGATTCCGTTAGTGCTAGCAATAGGAATAAGTACTTATAGTTCATTTACAAGTTCTAGAGAAAGTTTTAATATAATAGCAAAAGGTGAAATAGAAACATTATCAACTGTTTTAAACAGCGAAGAAGATAAAACTATTGCTATTATAGATAATTTACTTTTAAATCCTATGATAGCAAGAAATGAAATGCCTGGAGGTCCACCGGCCGATACTGAGACTACTGACACTACTGAAACGACAGAAATGAGCTTTGATTCAGAAAGTATTTCTAGTAATAATATAGAACCTGTTTTTACTACAGCAGATGGCAGTATTAGTAACATCATTATGATTTATGCTGATGGAAATTCTATTATTTATCCGGAAGCTGAAATGGATATTAATGATATGTATTCTGAAAATTGGTATACAAAGGCCTTAGATAATACTGAAGAAGTTATAGTTTCTAATATTTATAAAAGCAGTTTAGCTGATGATAAATATGTTATAACTTATTCAAAAGCTATAATTGATGATGATGACGAAGTAGTGGGAGTTATGGCGATAAATGTTGATGTTTCTTCATTATCTACTATTATTCAAAATTATGAAATAGGGGAAGATGGATTTGCAATTCTTGCAGATAAAGAAAATTCATTGATATCAGCACCAAATGTAGATGATATTGGTGAAAGTGTGGATGATAATCCTTGGATATTAGAGGCTACACAAAAAAGTCTTGTAGATGTTGATGATGAAATGTATTATACATTTGCAAGTGATAACGAGGATGAAGAAATTAAAATAATAGGTTTTATACCTGCATCTGAATTTAATACTACTATATTAGAGGGTGTTAAATGGTCATTAATAGTAGGAATATTGGCGTTGATTTTAGCAATTGTATTTTCTTACACATATACTAAAAGATCTATAGTAAAACCTTTGAAAAAAATATCAACATTGTTTAATTCTATTGCAAGTGGTAATTTTACTGAAAGAATAGATGATGATGGTGTAAATAAAGAATTTGATGATATTATTAAAGATGCAAATAAGGTTATAGACAGCATTGGTCCTGTTTTAAGTGGAATAAATAGAGCATCAACACAATTAAGTAATGATGCTGAGAATATGGCTGCAATAACAGAAGAATCTAGTGCTACTAGTCAAGAAATAGTAAGAGCTATGGAAGAAATAAGTACTGGAACTATGGAACAATCTTCCAAATTATTAACTAGTAAAAACAATATAGAGGATTTAGGAGTTTTGGTTAATTCTTCTTTGTTAAAGAGTGAAAAAATGTATGATGCTGCAAAAGATACTATGAAAATTAGTAATGAAGGATTAAGCGTGGTTGAAAAATTAAAAGAAATATTTGGAAATAATGATATTGCAAATAAAGAAGTTTTAAAGAAAGTAGAAACACTAGAGAAAAAGTCATCAGAGATTAGCATAATAACAGAAACTCTTAAAGGAATAACAGAGCAAACAAATTTATTAGCTTTAAATGCATCCATAGAAGCTGCAAGAGCAGGGGAATCTGGAAGAGGATTTTCTGTAGTGGCTGAAGAAATAAGAAAGCTTGCAGAACAATCTAAAAATTCAGCTTCTGAAATAGAAGATATCGTGGATGAGATAAAAAATAGTATTGATGAAGTGTATTCAAAGACTAAGATTTCTTTAGATTATAACAACAAAACAGGCGAAAATGTGGAGTTAACTAATTTACATCTTATTGATATTAAAGACTCAATGGAAATGCTTAAAGAAGATGTAAATAGTGTAAATGAATCTTTGGAATTAATAAATAAAGATAAAGAAAGTATAATAAATATGGCTCTAGATATGTCTTCGGTATCTGAGGAAACTGCGGCTTCTACAGAAGAAGTTAATGCTTCTTCTCAAGAACAATCAGCGGGAATTCAAGAAATCGCAAATTCTGCGGAAAAATTAAGTGGATTAGCGGCTGATATGACAAAATTAATTGAAAAATTTAAATACTAAATTGGTAAAACCAGCTCTAATGAGCTGGTTTTACTAGTTCCACATTAGTTCCACATTAATGTGGAACTAATAGTGAACTTTAAGGTGTATATTAATTGTAAGATTGATGATAATATTAATGCATAGGTTAAATAAATTACGGATGTGAGATGTGTGAATAAAAAAAATGTAAAGAACAAAATCACAAAATTACTTATCCAAAATGATAAACCTATTACTGTAAATGAATTAGCTAGTGTGTATTCATTATCTGGTAAAACGATTAGAAATTATTTGAATGAACTAGAAGATGAATTAAAAGATTCAGGAATAAAAATGATAAAAAAACCAGGAGTAGGTGTATTTTTAGAAGCAAAAGATGAAAAGAGTTTATCTGAATTAAAAAGAAATGTCGCTTTTAATAATGTTAATAATCAAATATATTCACCTGGGTATAGAAAAAGTTACATATTAAAAATTTTATTTGAAAGCACCACGCCTTATACAATTGCTTTATTTGCTGAAGAGTTATATGTTAGTAAAGGTACAATTATGAATGATTTGATTGAAGCTCAAATATTCATAGAAAATCACAATTTAGTGTTAAAGAGAAAGCAAAATCAAGGATTGTGGATTGAAGGTAGTGAAGAAAACTACAGAAAAGCCATGATGGATTTATTTTTCGAATTTAAAAATAATGACAATGTAAAAATTGACGAAGAAGATATAGATAATTTAGACTATAGGATTAGTTTTGAAAATTATTTAAAAATCAAACATCTTATGCCTAAAATTTCATATTTTAAAATTCAAAGCATAGTTCAGCAGGCTGAAGAAAAATTAGGATATTACTTTACTGATTTAGCATTTATGAATTTAATAATTCATATAGCAATTACAATAGAAAGAGTAAAGCATAATAAACAAATAAGTATGACTTCTGATTTTTATACAAATATAAATAAAAATGAATTTGAGTTTGAGATAGCTAAGTGGATAGTCAAAGGACTAGAAAAAGAATTGAATATTAAGTTTCCAGATGTTGAAATTGCTTTTATTTCTTTGCATATTTTAGGTTCTAAAATACAACAGGGTATAACTGCAAATGACTATGAAATTCTTATGGATAAGGAAAATGAAATTTACAGAGAAATGGCAGAGGAAATAGTAAGTTTAGTAAGTGAAATTTTAAAAGTAGATTTAACTAAAGATAGACTTTTAAAAGTATCATTAATAATGCATTTAAGACCAACTATAATTAAATTAAAATATGGGTTAAATATAAAGAATCCTATTTTAGAAAGAATAAAAAATGAATATACTAGTATATTTGCTTCAGTTTGGGCTTGTAATAGTATTTTTGAAAGAAGAATAGGATTTCCAATAAATGAAAATGAAGTAGGTTATATAGCACTACATTTTGCAGTAGCTTTAGATAGAATAAATAATAAGATTAAAGTTATAGTTGTATGTTCTAGTGGAGTAGGAACTTCTCAACTTGTTGCTAGCAGATTAAATAAAAAATTAAAGGAAGTTGATATTATATCTATTTTACCAGCTGGAAAAATAGATAATGATTTGTTAAAAAAATGTGATCTTTTGATTACTACAATTCCTTTAACAAATATAGATAAACCTTCAATTAGGGTTAGTACTTTAATAGATGAACTGGATATATTAAATATTGAAAAAAAGATAGAACAAATAAAATTTATTGACAATGTTTATACAGAAGAAAGTAGTGAAGTGGAAATAATTGAAGATGAAGATGAGCTTATGAGTTTATTTGATGAAAATTTATGTTTTATAGATGAAGAAAGAGATAAGTTTGAAGATATTATAAATTATTATGGTGATATATTAGAAAAAAAATCATTTGTAAAAAATGGTTTTTCAAAAAATGTTTTGCATAGAGAAAAAATAGCGTCAACTTATATAGGTAAAGGAATATCTATTCCTCATTCTACAGAGGAATATGTAAACGAATCTAAAGTATGCATTGTAAAATTAAAAAATTCTATTAAAAATATTAATTTGATTGTTATTTTAGCTTTAAAATTTAAAGATATAAAATTAACAAAAAATTTCTTTAAAAATTTTTATGCAGTATTAGATGATGATAAAGTAACATCAAAAATCAATAAAGCAAAAGATAAATACGAAATATTGAGTATATTTATAAATGGAGGTAAGTGATGGATAAATTAATAAATACTGACCTTATAGTTTTAGGGTTAGACGGGGAAACTAAAGAAGACGTAATAAGAAAAATGGCTTCTTTATTAGAAAGTCAAGGTAGAATAAGTAATTACGAAGAGTATGTAAAAGCTGTTTTAGATAGAGAAGAAGTATTTCCTACAGCTGTAGGATATGGAGTTTCAATACCTCATGGTAAAACTGATGCAGTTAAACAGGCTTCATTAGCTTTTGCAAGATTAAACAATGCTGTAAAATGGTCAGATGAGGAAGATGAAGATGCAAAATATGTATTTTTAATTGCTGTTCCAGAAAGTGAAGCAGGGAATAAACATTTAATGATATTGGCGGATATTTCAAGAAAGATAATGAGAGAAGAGTTTAGGGAAAAGTTAGAACAAGCTCAAACTGAATTAGAAGTTTTTGAATTATTAAAAAGTTAGAAATTACCGAAACAAATGAGATGTTAGAAATTACATTTGTTTTGTTTGAAAAGTTTGAAAACGTTAGCTTATAAAGTCATTAAAAATTTTATTATGAGGCCTCAAATAAAATTTATAAGATTTTTATATAATATTAAATTTATGAAAAAAATATTGAATATTTAAGGAGGATTAATATGTTAGAATTATTAAAAGATACTCGTAAACATTTAATGACTGGTGTTTCATACATGATACCAGTAGTAGTTGCAGGTGGTGTGTTACTAGCATTAGCAGTTATGTTATCAGGTAAAGCAGCAGTTCCAGAAACAGGTTTCTTAGCAAACATGTCTCAAATAGGTATTGCTGGACTTACATTATTCGTTCCAATAATGGGTGCATTTATAGCATATTCAATGGTTGACAGACCTGGTATTGCCCCTGGTTTAATAGGTGCTTATTTAGCTAATTCAATAGGAGCAGGTTTCCTAGGTGGTTTAGTTGCAGGTTTAGTTGCAGGTATTGTAGTTTATTATTTAAAACAAATTAAAGTTCCAGATGTTTTACGTTCAGTAATGCCAATATTCATAATTCCATTAGTTGGATCATTTATAGTTGGTATGTTAGTACTTTATGTAATAGGTTCCCCTATAGCTGGATTTATGGAATGGTTAAGTGTATGGTTAACAGGAATGCAAGGAGCTTCTAAAGTAGTTTTAGGATTAATATTAGGTTCAATGATAGCTTTTGATATGGGTGGTCCAGTTAATAAAACTGCTTTCTTCTTCGCAGTTGGAATGATCACAACAAACCCTGAATTAATGGCAGCAGTAGCAGTACCAGTTTGTACACCTCCATTAGGTTTAGGACTTGCTACTTTGTTAAATAAGAAAAAATATACTACAGAAGAAAGAGAAGCTGGAAAAGCGGCTTTAGTTATGGGATGTGTAGGTATTACAGAAGGAGCTATTCCTTTTGCAGCAGCAGATCCAATAAAAGTTATTCCATCAATAATGGTAGGTGGAGCAGCAGCTTCAGTAACTTCTTTATTGTTTGGTGCTACAAACAGTGCAGCTTGGGGTGGACTTATAGTTCTTCCAGTAGTTGGTAACAGATTCGGATATTTAATAGCAGTTGCTGTTGGAATAATAGTTACAGCTTTAATGGTTAATTTACTTAAAAAAGATGTAAAAGAAGACGAAATAAAAGAATCATCAGCTTCAGAAGATGTTGAATTAGACTTCGATTAATATGATATAAATATATACATTTTTTAAGGAGAGGAAGTGACAATTATGAATATAGTAGCTGTTACATCATGTCCATCAGGAGTAGCTCATACTTATATGGCTGCTGAAGCTATAGAAAATGCTTTCAAAAAAGCTGGGCATACTATAAAAGTTGAAACACAAGGATCTATTGGAATTGAAAATGCTATTAAAAAATCAGAAGTAGAAAAAGCTGATTATGTTGTTTTAACAAAAGACGTAGCTATTCAAAAGGAAGATAGATTTGCAGGAAAACAAATAGTAAGAATAGGAGTTTCTGACGCTATAAAAAAAGCAGATGCTTTAGTTAAAAAACTTGAAGCTCACTATGCAAGTAAAAATAAATAATATGTAAATACAGAGGTGGTTTTTATACCACCTCTAAACTATTAGAAAATTTAAGGTAAGTAAGCAAAATGGAAAAGCTGATTAATTAGGAGGAATAATTATGACAAAAGTAAGTTTAAGAAAAGTAGTTGAAACTACATTAAATGCAGAAGGAAAAGATAAGGCAACTCTACTTGGAGTAGGCCCTATGTCTAAGACATTAATAAAAGCTTCTTTATTATTAGCGAAGAAAAAAGATTTTCCTATGATGTTTATAGCGAGTAGAAATCAAGTAGATTCAAAAGAACTCGGTGGTGGATATGTTTGTAACTGGGATCAAAAAGGATTTCATGATGCAATAAAAGAAGTATCTAAAGAAATAGAATTCGATGGTTTATATTATTTATGTCGTGACCACGGTGGTCCATGGCAGAGAGATAATGAAAGAAATGCTCATTTAGTAGAAGAAGAAGCTATGAAATTAGGTAAACAATCTTATTTAGAAGATTTATTAAATGGCTTTGACTTACTTCATATTGATCCAACAAAAGATCCTTATGTAGTTGGTAAAGTAATATCTTTAGATGTAGTTTTAAAAAGAACTGTAGATTTAATAGAGTATGTGGAAAAAGAAAGAATAGCAAGAAATTTACCTGAAATAGGATATGAAGTTGGAACTGAAGAAACAAATGGAGGACTTACTTCCACTGAGACTTATGAAAACTTCATTAAAGAATTGACTGAAGAGTTAACTAAGAAGAACTTACCACTTCCTGTATTTATAGTTGGTCAAACAGGAACTTTAACAAGATTAACAGAAAATGTTGGTAATTTTAATTTAAAGAATGCTAAACTTTTAGCTGATATTGCTAAAAAATACAATGTTGGATTAAAAGAACATAATGGTGATTATTTAGATGAAAAAATATTATTAGTTCATCCAGCAGCAAGAGTAACTGCTACTAATGTAGCCCCTGAATATGGTACAGTAGAAACTCAATCATATTTGAAACTAATTGAAGTAGAAAAAGATTTACTTGAAAAGGGACTGTTAACTTCTAAATCCGACTTAGAAACTGTTATTAAAACTGAAGCTGTTAAAAGCCAAAGATGGAGAAAATGGATGGTTGGAGATAAAATAGATATATCTGTAGAAGATGCTTTAAAAGATGAAGAATTAACTTATTTAATTACTGAAATCTCTGGGCACTATACTTTTAATAATGATTCTGTTAAAGCGGAAATAAATAAATTATATGAAAATTTAGCTTTAGTAGGTATAGATGGAGAAAAATTCGTTATAGAAAAAATTCAAGAATCTTTAGATAGATATGTTGAATGCTTTAATCTAGAAGGATTAACTTCAAAAGTAAAAAATTTATAAGAATAAGTCAAAGGACATGCTGCGTAGCATGTCCTTTGCATATAAAAATTATAAACCGCCTACTGAAACTTTTAGTGAATTGTTTTCTAATATATTTTTTATAGCATCAATATCGGAGGAGTTAGGTGGAGATATATTTTTTAATTTATAATCTCTATTTAAAAATTCATATTTATTGCTACCGTATTGGTGAAATGGAAGTATATGAATTTCTTTTAAACCTAAACTTAATACAAAATTTGAAATGGAGGATATATTGTCTGAATCCATTGTATAACCAGGTATAAGTGGTATTCTAGGTATTACATTCTTACCCATTTTAACTAGAGCTTTAATATTATTATTTATTACATCAACATTGGCCTTTAGTAATTCTTTTGCTTTTGATTTATCCATTATCTTCAAGTCAAATAAAAACAAATCTGTATATTCAGCTAAATCCTTTATATTTTCAAGGCTGCCCATCCCACAAGTCTCTATAGCAGTATTTACATTTAATGATTTTAATCTTTTTAAAAGTTCTAGTGCAAATGGGGTTTGAGATAAAACTTCTCCACCAGATAAAGTAACTCCTCCATTAGATGTATTGTAAAATATAAAATCTTTTGAAACTTCAGCTATAACTTCATCTACGGTCATCCATTTGCCAAAATTTTTTATAGCGCCTGAGGGACATTCTATTTCATTGTTTGAACAAATATCACAATGAATACATTTTTTTTTGATTTTAACTTTTTCTATATCAAAGCTTTGAGATTCTGGATTAGAACACCAAGGACATCTAAGAGGACATCCTTTAAAGAATACAAGTGTTCTAATGCCATTTCCATCATGAATGCTGTAACGCTGTATATTAAATATTAATCCTTTCATAATACCACCTACAAACTGTGTTCAGTTCTTGAAATTATATCGTTTTGGATTTCTTTGCTAAGTTCAGTAAAAAATGCGCTATATCCGGCTACTCTAACTACTAAACCTTTGAAATTTTCAGGATTTTTTTGAGCTTCTCTTAATGTATCTGCAGATATTACATTAAATTGAATGTGTTGTATTTTAAGTTTTGTAAAAGCTGTAAGAAATCCAGCCATTTTTTCTATACCATCTTGTGAATCTAGTGATTTAGGTGAAAATTTAACGTTTAATAGACTTCCATTAGTAGTTAAATAGTTATCTAATTTGGAAACACTTTTTAATACTGCAGTAGGGCCTAAATGGTCTTTACCTACCATAGGGGATAGCCCTCCATCTGCTAATTGGTCTCCACTTTTCCTTCCATCTGCAGTAGCACCAACTGCAGCACCTAAAGGGATATGAGCAGATACTGTATATGCACCTGGAGTAAATACTCCATTTCGTATATTAGTATATTTTTCTACTGATTTACAATAATATCTATGAATATCCGCCACAATATCATCAACTTCTTCATCATCGTTACCAAATTTTTCATATTTATTTATTAATCTTACTCTTAATTTCTCATTTTCCTTGCCCTCAAAATTACTATCTAATGCTTCTACTAAATCCTTAAATGTAATTCTTTTTTCTTCAAAAACAATTTTCTTTATTGCATATAAAGAGTCGCTTAAATTGGCTTCCCCAATTCCTTGTACTCCTGAAAAATTATATTTAGCGCCACCGGCAGTTACGTCTATTCCGTTATCTAGGCAGTTTCCTATGAAGCAGGATAAAAATGGAATTGGAGCAAATTCATTATGACCTTTATCAACTATATTAGACCCAAGCACCATAAGGTCCACATATTTATCTATATTGCTTTTTATTTTAGATAATAATATTTCAAAAGATATATCGGGAGTATCAGCTAGTTCTTTTATAGACAGCTCCATTACTTTTAATAGATTAAATAGTGCAATATCATGAAGTCCATAAGTTTTTCCAGGGATAGATAATTCAACACAACCTACTATGGCATAATCTCTTGAATCTTCTAAAGAAACACCCCTATTTAGAAACGATGGAACAATAACTTCATCATTAAATATTTGCGGGATTCCTGTTCCAAGTTTTATAGTTTCTACAGTTTTATTTAAAAATGGTCTTTCAATAAGTTCATTCATTCTAACTGCTAAATTAGGCTGAGGTAATAGTATATCCTTATAGGTATCTAAGCATAAATAAGATAATTTATTTACTGCTGAGCGACCTGTTTTTGTAAGCCCGCCTAGTGCAATAGTATATCCTGTTGGAAAACCTGCAAAATATCTTGCGCTATCTTCACTTCTAACTAATACTACATCATTTGTTTTAACCCAAAGACATTCTAGGAGTTCTCTTAAAAATTCAGGTGTTTCTCCATTTTCTAATGATTTTTGGTAGAACGGCAACATATACTGATCAAATCGTCCTAGTGATAATGATGAGGCATTTGATTCTAATTGAGCAATAACACTTATATACCAAAACAACTGACAAGCTTCATAAAAATCACATGGTTTATCTTTTGCAATTCTTTCAGAAATTTTAGCTATTTTAATAAGTTCTTGTTTTCTTAATTGATTGTTTTCAGTTGAGGCCATATCACAAGCTAGGTCTTTGTATCTTAATATATGTCTTGATGCTGCTTTTAAAACTATTAAAGCAGCATTATAGAATGTATTTTCTTTTGAATTATTAAGTAATTCTACTTTTTTTATGGTGTTACCAAGGCCGTTGTTTAGTATAGATTCAAAATCCATAATAATATGACCTTGACCTTTGTCTGTTTGATTTAGCTTAAATATATTTTTTTTAACTGGTATTTTTATAGAATCATCTATTTCTTTGTTAATAAAATCTTTAAGTGATTTTCCTTCCCAATAAGGGTATATGGATTCTTTGTATATTGTTTTGTCTTGTTCTGAAATAAAAAATTTGTCTTG
>JBGUER010000097.1:0-12300 GCA_041821285.1 Clostridiaceae bacterium | reverse complement strand
TGAAGCCTTTTTTACCTTTTTTGAAGTTTTCTTAGCAACTTTTTTAGCCGCTTCATTAGATTCATCTAAAATTAATTCTGCAACTTCTTTTGCCTCTTTAACTGTATCTGTCATAGAATCTTTCACTGCTTGTGTATTTATTTTTTTTCCCATTATAAAACCCCCAATATCGTATTGACTATAAACATATTTTAACATATAAAATAAATATTGCAATTTAGATATAGGTATGATAAACAGAGCATTATAGAGATGTAAATATTTTCAAGTACGTTTATTCTCCTATTATGGCTTATAATATATTATGTAATAACATTTAATAAAATGTTCACATTTTCATCAATTCATGTTAATATTTTAACTGTAGTAACATTTGTTATTATAAATAAAATTTGCCTGGGGGAAAATTATGAAAAAAATTAATTTACTTGTCTTATCTTTATGTACGTCTATGTTTTTTCTTATTGGATGTGGAAAAGTCCAAGTTGTAGAAGGTGTATTTAATGAAAAAGCCTCATTTGATAATCAAGACATAACGACTACAAACACAGAAGTATTTGATTGGCTAGTTAGCACTGAGGAAGGATATAATACAGAGGTTATTTTTGAAGAAAACTCAAAACCAGTATTAATAAATATCACTTTAAATACTGGAGACGAAATTATTGGAAATCAAAATTTTAAACTTGAAAGCAAATCAGGTGAAGAAACAATTTCATCAGAAGCTATACCTTCTGACCTAGAATATCACGAAAAATACAATATTATTAATTTCAATACTAATTCTAGTGGATTAGTTCAAGGTAATCTTTTATTCTCAGTTAATGAAAATGATATAGCTAATAATAATTTTACACTTAAAATTGAATTAGAAAAAGTTATCTTTGAAATTCCAATATCTATAAATTACAAAGATACGCAAATATACTCTTTAGGCGATACTGTTACAATAGATGGTGACTACGAAATATGCTTTAAAAATGTACAAACTTCAACTAGCGAATTAAAATACAAAGGTACAACTGTTGATTTAGGCGCTAATAAAATGGTATTTTTAGAAACTGATATTCACCTATTAAACACTCTAGAAATAATGATTACACCAGAAGATCTTAATTTTGTTGACGATGAAGGCGATTTATATTATGTAGACTCAGATAGTTATGATAATTATCCTTCTTTCATTAATCAAGAAATCACAGAAGATACTACAAAATACGTAGCTATAATGATTCCTGAAGGCAAAGAATTGTCTGATTTTACATTCTTTATAAAAACTCCATTTTCTAAAACAGATTGGTGTTTAACCAAATAGGTGTTTAACCAAATAATTGAAAAAGGTTATCCGCTTTATACGGATAACCTTTTTTCATTTCATTATTAACCTATTTTCCTTCTGTTTTCTTTGATTTAAATATTAAAGCACATCCTGACATTAATGCAAACATTGCTATAATAAGAAGTGACCAAAAATCTAAAGCTGAACCTGTTTTAGTAATAGTTTCTATATTAGTTTTGGTTGATGTTTTAGAATTATCAACATATACTGCATATTTAGATAAATGTGATAATTTAAACTCTAATTTACCGTCCTTCTCCTGTGAAGGAATAATATCTATAGTTCCATCATCATTAATCCTACATATACCAAGTTTTTTACCACTCATTCCTTCTGGTACAGGTATATATAGTTTTAATTCTCCATTAGGCTGAATTTCAGCATTATTTAGCAATAAACTAATATCATATAATCCTACTATCTCATAATCTTTATTTTCCTTTTTTATAGCTTCCTTATCTTTTTCTGAAATATCTAAAGAAGTAATTTTAAATTCTGCTCCAACTGGAACAACATTTTCTCCTGCAGTTATATTTATTTTTAAATCTTTATCATTATAAGATACTGCTGGTGTTTCTGTTGGTGTTTCTTCATCTTCAGCGCCAAGTAATATTAAATTACCAAAGTTTTCTGTTGATTTCCATGAATTTCCTGAAGCATCACACCAAATTGAGACAGCAGTTCTTGCTCCATCTGTTGCATCATTAACTTGAATATCCAAACCAATAATTCTATTAGCTTCAATAGAAACAGCATTCAAAGGTATAGCCTCTTCTACTATATATCCTGATTCAGTTATCTTAGTTGCTGATTTAAATCCATCTTGATCACATCCACCAGAAAATGATTTTTCATTATCAAAGTTTACTCTATACTGAGAATCATCTACTTCATAACTTGAAGTTTTATTATTATTTTCATCAATAAATGTTTCTACAGAGTCTTGCTCATACTCATGAGAACTAGATTTATCTAAATTACTATCAGTAACATTTGCAAGAATATATACATAATTTTCATCCCACATAAACTTAACTTTAGCTTGTGCTCCGCTTGTACCTTGTACCCATTCATCAGTAGTATATTCTGCAGCACTGCTCCAAGCATCATCAATAGTACCATCAATAGTAGCTGTTCCAACTATGGCTTCAGCTAATTTAGATGATGTTCCAAGAGTTAATTCTCCATAATTAGTTGTATCTGTATCCATAATATTTTTAATATCATTCCAAACAGAAACGTTTGAAGCTGTAGATTCTTTAATATAATCATTTACCTTTATATCAAATCCTATTTTCATATCTTCAGCTGGATTTATTTCATCTAATGGAATTTGTATTTGTAACTTGTATCCATTTGCTGTGTTCACTGAAACTGTTTTTATACTTGATGTTTTTCCATTTTCAGAAGCTACTCCATTAGAATTTACTGTGTAATGACTATCATCTGAATCATAAGCATCAGTTTTACCGTTATTTCTATCTACAAATATTTCTACTCCATCTTTGTCATTATAAGTTTTATCACTAATATCTGCAAGAATGTATAAATATTCTTCATCCCACAAAGCTTTCATAGTTGCAGGTACACTTTCACCTTTTATTACATTTTTAATTTTTATTGCACTTGAAGTTATCCATGATTTATCATTAAAATCTTCAATATCTGGTGAAGCTTTAGCTATATTTTGTTGTTGAATATAAACTGGAACAGTTGCAGGGTCAATAAGTGCCCAATAAGCATATTTGGATTTTAATGTTTTATCAAATAAAAATGGTGCATTATTACTTCCATCCATATTTAGCCATGTATGATCATCTGCCATTCCCCATAAGGTTACTGAACCAAGATTACCTAATTTATATTCTTTACTAAACATATCAAATAGTTCTTTGTATCTATAAGCTTCTTTTAACATTGTTTGATCATCAGCTAAACCATTAGTTGATATATCAAGTTCTGTTATCTCAACTTCTACTCCTAAAGACGCATATTTTTCTATAACAGATTGCATAGTTTCAACAGATGGTCCATTTATATTTATGTGAGCTTGATATCCCACTCCATCAATTGGAACACCCTTGTCTTTTAATTTTTTAACAAGATCATATAATCCTTGTCCTTTTCCTGCATTATCCAAAGAATAATCATTTATAAAAAGCTGAACATTTGGGTCTGCTGCATGTGCAGTTCTAAATGCATCTTCTATATAATCTTCACCAAGAAACTCAAGCCATGGGAATGATTTATTATCAGGATTATCAACAGTTCTTAATCCTCCATCTTCTCTTACAACTTCATTAACAACATCCCAACAATATATTGGGCTACTATCTCCATATTTTTCTATAAAATGGTTTAAAGTTTCATTTATATGATTTTCCATTCTACTCTTAACTAATGCTTTATCTTCTGCATTATTTGGATCTAATGGAGTTACTCCATCTTGACGATAAAACATCCAACTTGGAATTGCTTGATACCAAAGAAGATTATGTCCACGAACTGACATATTATTAGCTTTAGCAAAATCAACTAATTTATCAGCAGCTGTGAAATCAAAAACTCCTTCTTCAGGTTCAATAGCTTCAACCTTCATGCAATTTTCAGCAACAATTTGATTAAAGTGTTTTGTTAAAAGATTTACATGATCATCATCATCAAGTTGATAAGGTTCAATAGCTGCACCTATTGGGAAATCAAAAGCAGTGTATAAACCTTTAATATCTGGTTCAAAATTAATAGGTTGGTTAGAATTATCAACCACTGTAACATCATCAATATACATGTCTACTATTGGACAATCTTCATTATATGCTTGTGCTATATATGGATTTTCATTAGCTATTTCTAAATACATATATAATTTATCCAAATTTTCACTACAATTGAATTTGTAAGTACCTTGAACTTTAGTCCATTCTCCAACCTTAGTTTCTGTTAAGAAAGCACCCTCTGGTTGTGTGTATAATTCAACTCCATCATCATTTTTATAAACAGTCATATTTATTTTTCTTGTACTTGGTCCATCTACTCCAGCATCTGCTATTTTAACATAAGCTGTCATAGTATATGTGGTACCATCTACTAGTTTGTCTTTTAAATCATATTTAGGAACATCTGAAAACGCTGTTCTTCCAGTATTGACTAAACTATATGTTCCATCATGTGCTTCTTTATCAGTTACTTCTAACTTATTTCCTTCAGAACCATCAGTATACCAATCTTGAACTGTGTTATCTTCAAAATTAGTGCTCATGCCACTAGCTTCTTTAGGAACAGATATTGTAACATCATCAATATAATAATCAATACATGCTATTCCATCTACGTAAGATTCATCATATTGATTTTCTTCTGGTAAATCTACATAAACAGTAAAAGCTTCTAAAGTTCCTGTATAATCAAGTGTATAAGTTCCTTCTAATTTTGTCCATTCTCCGCTTTTCACAGATACTTTTAAACAATCTGAGGCTTGAGTGTAATTATCCCCATTAGCATCTTTCTTATAAAAAGTTATATTAGTCATTCTATCTTTTGTATCATTTTGTTTAACCCATAATGATACTGTATATGTCTCACCATTTTTAGCTTCTGTCATTAAATCATAAACTGGATTTTCCCAAAAATTACTTCTACCAGAAATTTTAAAACTACTAGCACCTGAATGAGCATCTTCTGTTACAGAAGCTATAGTAGCTCCGTTTCCATCCCATCCTTGAGTTGTTCCATCTTCATAATCTGAATTTACTATATTAGTAACGCTAGAATCTTCAACAACTGTTCCAGAAGCTGTTCCTGGAGTAGTTATTTCTATATCATCAACATAGAAATCTTCAATTTCTACACTTCCATTTTCTTCTGGAATTTCTATATAAGCATTGAATTTTGTAAGTGCTGCAGTATCACTTATAACATAAGTTCCTTCAAGCTTTGTCCAAGTTTTTTTAGGAACTGATATATGATCTGCTCCATCTAATTGTTGCCAATCTTCTGTTCCATTGTCTATAAAATTAAAGGTTAAATTGAAATTTTTTGAATCTAATTTTTCTGAATCAAAATATACCCAAGCAGAGAATTTAACTGTATCTCCTGCCTTTACTTTAGATGATATATCTAAAGTTGGTGTATTCCAAAACTGATTCCTGCTAGCTACCTTTAAGCTATAATCACTATCATGCTTAATTTCACTTGAAACTTCAACTTTAGCTGGATCTCCCCCGTTAGCAAACCATCCTTGAGTTGTTCCATCTTCAAAGTCATATTTTGAAACGTTTTCACTTGCGTCAGCATAAGCATCTAATATTACATTGTTAAACAAGCCAAAGCAAAATACAAATGAAATAATACAACTAATAAGTTTTTTTCCACCATTCTTTTTAAACATAAATCTCCTCCTACTAATTTTTTATGTAAACATAATATATATGTTGACATCTTTTATAATTTTTTCTAATTCTAAAAAAATTATATACTTTAATATTTAATAAAGCATTTATGTAATAAAATGTAAGCTAAGTTTCAAACAAAAGAGTGAATCCTCATAAATAGAGGATTCATTTCCTCTTTTGTTTATAGTTAAAATAACTTTATATTTTTAGCCCATATATGCTATTATTTCGTGAACTAATCCATCTTCAAAAACAGGCATTTTGTTACCGCTTATTTTTTCGCCATCTATAACTAAATAACTAATACCCTTTGATATATTATTAGGATTTTCTACTTCTATATTATAAATAGCATTTCTATATTCTTTAGTTATTTTAAATTTGTTCCAAGATTTAGGAATACATGGATCAATAACAAGTCCATCATATTCTGCTCGGACTCCCATAATATATTTAGTGGCTGCTTGATAAGCCCAGGAAGCTGTTCCCGATAACCAACTATTACGCCCAAGTCCAAATTGAGGGTGCTCATCTCCTAAAATATTTTGAGGATATACATAAGGTTCTACTTCAAATTCATCTATTTTATCATTTTTCAATATTGGATTTATTTGTTGGTAGTATTCAAAGGCTCTGTCACCATTACCCACCATGGTTTCTGCAATAATAGCCCATGGATTTGCATGAAGAAAAATACCACCATTTTCTTTTGCACCAGGTGGATATGTTGATACTCCTCCTAATAAAGGATCATACCCGTCATATCCAGGATAGCTTAATTTTATTCCATTTTTTGTATTTAAATATTTATTTAATGACTCTAGTGATTGATTTGCTCTATCTTTTTCAGCAAAACCAGACATAATTGTCCAAGATTGAGCATTGGTGTAAATCATACCACTACTATTTATTTTAGATCCCATTGGATTACCCTTATGGTCAAAATATCTTAAATACCATTCGCCATCCCAGCAATTATCATTTACTGATTTCTTCATTTCATCATAGTAATCTTTATATTTACCAGCTGTATCTTTTTCACCTAAACAATCCATCAATTTAATCATTTCCAATAAAGCTTTACCATATAAACCCGCGTTTAAAGTAGACTCAGCCGTTTTAGGCAAATTAACACAATCATTCCAATCAGCAAAACCGAGTAGTGGTATACCATGCCTTCCTATATTATCATGGGTAAATTCAATAGCTCTTTTTAAATGTTCTAACACAGTTGCTTCTTCTAATGGATTATCATTAGAATCTTTTTCATAAAAAGGAATAACTTTATTTAAGAAATCATACTTAGCTGACTCTTTAAGATATTCACAAACCGTTTGTATAATCCATAAATGATCATCTCCATAAAAATCTTCTCTATCTCCCATAGAAGTAGCCTCACCTGTAGTTGCTTCCATTGTTAATGGATAGAATTGATGCATAGCACAACCGTTTCTTCTTTGTATAGATAATAATTTACCTATCATTTCAGTTGATTCATCTGCACAGATTCCCATAATACCTATTAAATCTTGGGAAGTATCTCTAAAGCCTATACCTCGTACACCAAGCCCTAGCTGATATAAAGATAAAAATCTAGACCAATTTTTAGTAGTCATACATTGTTTTGGATTGTGTATATTGACTAAAGTATTAAAGTCTTCATTTGGTGTCTTTACGTGGTATTTTGATAAATAATTGTCCCAATAAGCGCCCAATTTTATAAAAGCTTCATCCACATTTTTTTCATCTCTATATTTTTTTATCTCATTTACTTCATAATCAAAATCAGTATACTGACCTAATTGAGTAATTAATCTCTTTGTTTCATTTGGTAAAACATTTCCCATTTTATGAAGAGCAGCCACAATATTATCTTCTCTTAAAGCTTCATAATTACTTAATTTTTCTTCAAATAAACTCAATGGTTTCATATAAGTTCCATAACCATTATCACCTAAGAATATTTTTCTATCTGTCTCAAATGAATCTATTGGATAATTGGATGTAAAATAATTTACATTGGTATCCTTTCTCATATAAGCATATTGTTTTATTATTCTTTTACAATCATCTTCAGTTATACATTTAGACTGCATAGTTTGTGGAACCCAATCAGCATTATTAAATTGTTTCATAGCTTCAAAATGTGTATATTCTACAAATGGAATAATATCAATTTCTAATGGCTCCCCTGATATATTTGTAACCTTTATATCTCTTATTTCTCTTTGACTATCCATAGGAACAAATATTGTAACTTCAGTTCTTATGCCGAGCATCTCTGATTTTATAATACTATAACCATTTCCAACTCTACATTCATATTTATCATATGGAGTTAATGTAGGAACATAAAATGGAGAAAATACTATATACTCATCATTTTTTCTGATACGAATATATAAAGTTTCACCTTTTAATTCTGATGATGGCATCTGAGGAATATATTTTATAATTCTATTTAAAGCTGGGTCGCCCTTACATATAAGAGCTCCCCCAGTTTGATCCACTAATCCACCAAAATCTAAACCACCAATATAATTAGTCCATTTAACAGGAGTTTTAGGATTAGTTATAACATATTCTTTTTTTTCATTATCAAAATGTCCGTATTGCATATAAAATCTCCTTTTAAAATTATATTAGCCTAGTATTACTTCTACTTCACAACTTTCTGAAGTTGCAACAGGTATAATATTACCATCAATTACTTTTCCATCAACTTTTAAAGTTTTTACGCCTTTACTTACTGAATTAGGATTTATAATTTGGATATTATATGTGGTACCTCTGAACTTTCTACTAACACTATACTTTTTCCATACGTTAGGTATACATGGATTAACTTCTAGCCCGTCATAATTAGGTTTAACACCAAGAATCCACTGTGTTATTGTTACATAACTCCATGCAGCTGTACCAGTTAACCATGAATTTTTAGCCTCACCATGCCTTATTGCATCTTTTCCTGCGATCATTTGAGAATATACATAAGGTTCAGTTCTGTGAATATCACTAACCTCTTCTAGGTAAGCAGGACAAATTTTCTTATATACATCAAAAGCTTCATTTCCTCTACCTATAACTGTTTCTCCACAGGCAACCCATGAATTGTTGTGGCAGAATATTCCAGCATTTTCTTTATATCCTCCTGGATAAGTTGATATTTCACCTAAATTAATCATATATTTAGTATAAGCTGGATTATTTAATACCATTCCATATGGTGTGTCTAAATATTTTCTAGCTGAATCTAAAGCTTTCGTTGCAAGCCCTTCACGAACTCCAATATTTCCCATTACACACATACCTTGTGGTTCTATAAATATTTTTCCTTCCTCACACTCTTTACTTCCTAATTTATCTCCAAGCGCATCATAAGCTCTTAAGAACCAATCGCCATCATAACCATATTTAAGAACTATTTTTTTCATATTATCCATTTCTTTTTCTGCTTTTAAAGCATCCTCTTCAAGTCCTTTTCTCCTACATAACTCAGCATATTCAGGTCCAATAAATGTAAACATTCCTGCGATAAATATAGATTCAGCAGTTTTACCATCTGCTTTATTTATGCCTGTTTGAAAAGACTCTCCTGGTGCATCAGAAAAACAATTTAAATTTATACAATCATTCCAATCAGCTCTTCCGATTAGCGGAAGTCCATGAGGTCCAATATTATTAACAACATGATAAAATGATCTTTTTAAATGTTCCATCATAGTCCCACTTATAGTTTCATCGTTATTAAATGGCACTTGCTCATCTAAAATATCAAAATCCCCTGTTTCTTTTATATAGGTTGCTACAGATAAAATCATCCAAAGAGGATCATCATTAAATCCACCACCCATATCATGGTTTCCTTTTTTAGTTAATGGTTGATATTGATGATACGCTCCACCATCTTCCTTCTGAGTTGCTGCTAAATCAAGAAGTCTCTCTCTTGCCCTTTCAGGTATTTGATGAACAAATCCTAAAATATCTTGATTAGAATCTCTAAATCCCATTCCTCTTCCAATTCCAGACTCAAAATATGAAGCACTTCTTGATAAATTAAAAGTAACCATGCATTGATATGCATTCCATATATTAACCATTCTATTTACTTCAGGTTCTGTAGTATTTACAGTATAAGCTGACAATAACTCTTCCCAGTGCTTTGCTAATTTTTCTAATTCAATATCTACTTTTTCGCTAGTATTGAATGTTTTCATCATTTCTTTTGCTACATCTTTATTTATCACGTTCTTGCTTTCCCATTTATTGTCATTATCATTCTCAATATAACCTAAAATAAATATATATTCTTTAGTTTCATTAGGTTTTAAATTAATATTAATCATATGTGATGCTATTGGTGACCAACCATTTGCTATAGTATTTTTAGACTTTCCCTCTAATACTACATCAGGACTATCTATACCATTATAAAGGCCAACAAAGCTTTCTCTATCTGTATCGAATCCATCAATGTCAGTATTAACTGAATAAAATGCATAATGATTTCTTCTTTCTCTATATTCTGTTTTATGATATATTGCAGAACCCTCTACCTCTACTTCTCCAATATTAAGATTCCTTTGGAAATTAGTCATATCATCATTTGCATCCCACAAACAAAATTCTAAATATGAAAATAAACTTATATTTTTTTCAGCTTCTGAATTATTTGTAACTGACAATTTATGAACTTCACAATTATAAGATAGTGGTACAAAAGAAGTCTGCATAACTTTTACACTGTTTTTTTCTCCAATTATCTTTGAATAACCAAGTCCATGTCTACATTCGTAAAAATCTAGTTCTGTTTTTGATGGCTTATATGCTGGTGACCATATTGTGTCATTATCCTTTATATAAAAATATCTTCCCTCATTATCAACTGGTATATTATTATACCTATATCTAGTAATTCTTCTTAGTCTTGCATCTTTATAAAATGCATAACCACCTGATGTGTTTGAAAATAAAGAAAAAAAGTTTTCGCTTCCTAAATAGTTAATCCAAGGGTACGGTGTCTTCGGTGTTGTTATTACATATTCCTTATTACAGTCATCAAAAAACCCATATTTCATTTTGTCTTCCTCCTAAAATATTATATTTTTATGGTGAACGCGCGTTTATATTGCGCTAAAAAAATTAATTATATTTTTTTACAAGTATCTCTTTCAAAAAACTTTACATCATATTCAAGAACTTGCAAATCATTATTTTTGTTTTCATTTTTAATTTGAGAATCTAATATACTTATTGCTTTTTTAGCCATTCTATAAAAGTCTGATCCTATAGTTGTTAATTTAACATCTAATTCTTGAGCTCCTTGTATGTTGTCAAATCCTATAATAGAAACATCTCCCGGAATGCTGTAACCCTTTTCTTTAAATGCTCTAATAGCACCTAAAGCCATGGAATCATTACCACTAATATATGCAGAAGCTATTTTATTATTCTTAATTGTTCTATTAACCTCTGAATAAGCAGATTCCGCTGAAAAGTCTCCATGTAAAACATAATCTTCATTAATATCCATATCTCTCTTTTTCATGGATTCCACAAAACCATTATATCTTGCTCGACCAGACATTGAATTTTCATTACCTTTTATAAAACCAATTTCTCTATGACCAAGGTTATACAAATAGTCAACAGCCTTTTCAATACCTAATTTATCCTTAGAATTAATAATAGTAAAATTATTATTTTTATATTTTATTAATTCTTCATCACTCATTTTATAATCAAATAAAACAATAGATGTGTTTAATTTTTCAGCATCAAACCTAGATAAAGTATCATTTTGAGTTCCTATAATAATACCACCATCTATTCTTTTTTCTAAAAACGCTCTATTAATGTTTAAATACTTGTTTTCATCGGAAACAATACTAACTAATACATAATAATCTTTTGCATTGGCCATATCAACAATAGCATCAAGATATGTAGTAAAATATTCATTTCTAAATAATCTATCACTATCTTTCCGCCCACCATGAATTACAAAAAATAATCCTATAGTATTACTATTTTTCCCAGCTAAAGTTCTAGCACAGGAATTAGGCATATAATTATGTTCATTAACAATCTTCATAACCTTTTCTCTAGTTTCATCTGGTACATTAGGATAATTATTCATAACTCTAGATACAGTACTTCTAGAAACGCCAGCTAATTTTGCTATGTCTTCACTTTTCATGATTATCCCTTCTCCCAATATATAAACTGATAATATCTTCTAAATCATATAACTTAAATAACTTATAAACACGCGTTTATTATAACTCTTTTTCATTTAATTGTCAATTATTTTGGGGACGGTTCAGTAAAATTAATATATATTTATAAAAAAAATAGCTATTAAGCTACCTTAAAATTATAAATTTTTAATTTTTAGTTTATTTCCTTTTTAATCTCTTCATCACTTCTTAAATCAAATGGATTAGTGTACAAAATAGTTAAAAATAAATAAGGATATTTATTTTTTAAATGCATAGAATACTGAATCCACTCAAAGACTATATGTTTGTATATTCTTTGAATATCTACTTGTAAATGTTTTTCATCTTC
>JBGUER010000096.1:0-12304 GCA_041821285.1 Clostridiaceae bacterium | reverse complement strand
CCAAGGGTTGGGCTGTTCGCCCATTAAAGCGGCACGCGAGCTGGGTTCAGAACGTCGTGAGACAGTTCGGTCCCTATCCGTCGCGGGCGCAGGAAATTTGAAGGGAGCTGTCCTTAGTACGAGAGGACCGGGATGGACAGACCTCTGGTGCACCAGTTGTCACGCCAGTGGCATTGCTGGGTAGCTATGTTTGGAAGGGATAAACGCTGAAAGCATCTAAGCGTGAAGCCCACCCTAAGATAAGATTTCCCATACCAATAAGGTAGTAAGATCCCTTGAAGAACACAAGGTTGATAGGCTAGAGGTGTAAGCATGGCAACATGTTCAGCTGACTAGTACTAATAGATCGAGGGCTTAACCTAAAATTCTTATGTGCAATTTTCAAAGAATAAAATCTTTGAAATTAGACTTTAATGAAGTTTAATAAAAAATATTGAAAATTTATTTTTTATTAAACCAATAAGTAAAGTTAGCCGATATTTTCCCTACGGGAAAAATCGCATCTGGTGATTATGGCTTGAAGGCAACACTCGTTCCCATTCCGAACACGAAAGTTAAGCTTCAATGCGCCTATGGTACTGCAGGGGAGGCTCTGTGGGAGAGCGGGTCGTCGCCAGGTTATTTTTTTATTAAAAATTTCATATTAAGGCCCATTGGTCAAGCGGTTAAGACACCACCCTTTCACGGTGGTAACATGGGTTCAAGTCCCGTATGGGTCACCAAAAAGATTGTATTTTATAATACAGTCTTTTTTATTTATTTAATGAGATAAATATGTTAACATTAGTTAAACTATTAGTTAAAGTATAAGTTAATAAAGTAGCAAATAATTTTTATTTATCCACATTATAAACAGATTTGGTGTTAAATGTTGTGGATAAGTCAAATTACAGTTATTAACACTGTGGATAACTTATAATTAAGGAGAAAAAATGTTAATAGAAAATGAAACAGTAAAGGCGATATTTATTAGTAGACCAAATAGATTTCAAGCATATATTGCTTTAAATGGTGAAGAAATAATGGTTCATGTACCCAATACGGGTAGGTGTACTGAAATATTAAAAAAAGGGTCAACTGTTATATTAGAAGAGAAAAATGGTACACAAAGAAAAACTAAATACGATTTAATTTGTGGATATAAAGGGGATAAAATTATCAACATTGATTCACAAATACCTAATAAAGTTGTTTATGAAGCTTTGTTAAATAGAAGAATAGAGAAACTAACTAGATATAGTAAAATAGAAAAAGAAAAAACTTATAGAGATAGTAGATTTGATTTTTTACTTAGTAACGAAAATGAAAAGTATTATTTAGAGGTAAAAGGTGTTACGTTAGAGGATAACGGATATGCTCTATTTCCTGACGCTCCAACAGTAAGGGGAACAAAACATTTATTAGGGCTTATTAGTGCAAAAAAACAAGGATTAGGTGCTGGAATATTATTTCTTCATCAAATGGATGGAATAAAAGGCTTTTCTCCTAATTCAAAAATGGATAGAGATTTTACAAATGCACTAATAGAATGCAAAAATCAAGGTGTTGATATTTTTGCTTATTCTTGTAAGCTAAGTGAAAATTTTATTGAACTTAAGGATAAAATTCAGATTGATTTAGGAGGAATGGAGATTGATTTATAATTATTGCCCTATATGTGGTGGAAAACTTATATTAAAAGATTGTTATGATGAAGGAAAGGTTCCATTTTGTTCTAATGATGACTTATTTTATTTTGATACTCCAAAAACCTGTGTTTTAGTTGCAGTAATAAAAAAGGATAAGATTTTGCTTTTAAAGCAAAGTTATACTTTTAAAAATGCTAAAGTTTTAGTTGCAGGGTATGTTAAAAATGGTGAAAATGCTGAAGAGTCTGTTTCCCGAGAAGTGTTTGAAGAAACAGGTTTAGTTATAGAAGATATAGAATATTTAGGTAGTGAGCCAATAATACATAAAGATATTATTATGCTTACATTTAAAGCAAATTATAAAAGTGGTGATATTGTAAAATCGCAAGAAGTAGAGTCAGCTAATTGGTATAATATAAAAACTGCACTAGCTGAAATGAAAGAAGATAAAATAGGAACTAAGGTCGTAGAAAAGGTAATGAATAAATATTACTAAAAATTATATTTATTTTCTTGGATTGATTTTGTGGAATCGGAGGTGGACCAACATCAGAGTCTATTGAGAGCACAATAGAAGCTGGAGCTAATGCCATAACATTTACGCCACCTACAAGTGCAGATATATTTAGTGGACTTATGAATAAGTATAGAGGAATATATAAAGAAAACAATTAATGAATTGAATCTCTTTTTATGGAAATAATATGAGAGAGGTGATTTCTGTGAGAATGAGAAAAATTTCTAGTAATATAGTAGGAGTTGGGAAAAATCGAGATGAAAATTTGGCTATTAGAGATGCTATAAATTATCTTCCTATTGAAAATCTTATAAATAGTGATGATTGTGTTGTTATAGTTGCTAATTTTGTAAATATGAATCCACCTGATAAAGCGGTGATTGTTGGACCACAATCTTTGAAAGAAGTAATAAATATAGTTAAAGAGAAATGTCCTAAAAGATTAGTAATAGCAGGGGGAAGTGCAAGTACGGATACAAATAGTGTTATAAATGAATTTTCATTTGATAAAATAATTAAAGATGAAAATGTAGAATTTGTTGATTTAAACAAAGGACCATATACAAATTTATATTTAGGTGGTAATGTAATAAAGGAAACAAAAATAAATAAAATAATAAATGAAGCCACTATTATTATATCCTTTACACAACTTAAACATCATGAGGAAGCTGCTATGTCAGCTTCAATTAAAAATATAGCTTTATCTTTTCCACCAGCAGAAATTCATGGATATCCTAAAAAGAATCTAGGAATTCATGATGATTTACATGATTTTATTTATAGGATGGGGAAAACTATTCCTATAGATTTGTCTATATTAAGTTTAAATCCTGCTATGGTAGGAACAGGTCCGTCTAAGGGAATTGCGGTTAAGAGTGGTATAGTTTTGGCAGGATTAGATTCAGTTGCTGTTGATACTATAGGTGCAAGATTACTTGGTTTCAAACCTCAAGCGGTAAATTATTTGTTTAATTTGATAAAGGATAAAATAGGAGAGGGAAATATTGAAAATATAGACTTAAAAGGAGATAAATTAGCTAATTTAGAAAAAGAATTTTCAAAATTAGCCTATGGAACGGCTTTTTCAGTAGATGAATAGGAGGAAAACATGGCATTAATTTATGAAAATTGCAAGAGTTGTCCAGAGTATCGTAATAACAGATGCGAAGGAAATGATACTTCTTGCATGTGTTTCAAATGTCCTAGAAACTTAGGAGAATGTATTATAACTAGATATTGTAGAGAAACTGAATCAGTTTTAGATTTAGATAATTTTGCGGGGGATAATGATTATGAAGAAAAATACAAAATTAATAGAATTTAAGGAGTACTTAACTAAAATAGAATATCTAACTACAATAGAGGGAGTTTTATATTGGGACATGAGAGTAAATGTTCCTTCAAAAGGAGTTTCAGATAGAGGAGATATTTTAGCTTATATGTCAGTAGAAAAATATAAGCTTCAAACATCGGATAAGATGAAGGAATATATAGATTATTTTATAAATGATGATTCTTTAGATTTTCAAGATAAAAAAATGGTTTTGAATTGTAAGAAAGAATATGAGTTAAATAGTAAAATACCAGAAGATAGAAATAAAGCATATGCACTTGCAGTGGCTAAATCTGAGACTGCTTGGGAAAAAGCAAAACAAGAAAATGATTTTGAAGTTTTCAAACCATATTTAAAAGAGATGATAGATTTTAACAGAGAATTTGTTAATTACTGGGGATATAAAGATAATAAGTATGATACTTTATTAAATATATATGAACCAGGTATTACTGTTGATAAATTAGATACAATATTTAATGATCTTAAAAATGGAATTATTGATTTATTAGATAAAATAAAATCTAGTAGTGAGGTAATAAATAGTAGTGTTTTTAATAAGAAGTTTAGCAAAGAAAGTCAAGAAGAGTTTAGTAAATTTGTTTTAGAAAAAATAGGTTATGATTTTGAGGCTGGAAGATTAGATGAAACAGAACACCCTTTTACTATAGAATTTGGGAATAGAGATGTTAGGATAACTACTCATTATTACCAAGAAGATTTTAAAAGTGCTCTTTTTAGTTGTATTCATGAAGGTGGTCATGGAATATATGAACAAGACATACCAGATGGTTTAAAAGGAACTTTGCTTGGGAAAGGTACATCTATGGGAATTCATGAATCCCAATCAAGATTTTATGAAAATATATTAGGAAGAAGTTTATCGTTTTGGAAGTATTTTTATCCTGAAGCAATAAAAAGATTCCCTCAATTTGAAGGAGTATCTTTAGATGAATTCTATAAAGGTATAAATGAAGTGAAAACATCATTAATAAGAACTGAATCGGATGAGCTAACCTATAGTTTACATATAATAATAAGATATGAACTTGAAAAAGCATTAATTAATGGAGAATTAGAAATAGATGATATTAAAGATGCATGGAATAAAAAATATAAGGAATATTTAAATATTGAGCCTTCAAATGATAGTGAAGGAATATTACAAGATATGCATTGGTCAGGAGGAAGTTTTGGATATTTTCCAAGTTACGCACTTGGAAATCTATATGGTGCACAATTTCTATATAAAATGAAAAAAGAAATTCCAAATATTTATGATGAAATAGAAAATGGAAATTTTGAAATAATTCATAAATATTTGAATGAAAAAATACATAAGTATGGATCAACTCTTGATCCTGTAGAAATTATAAAATTGGCTACTGGAGAAGAACTGAACTCAAAATATTTTATAGATTATTTAAATGAAAAATATAAAGATATATATAAAATATAATTATAATAAATTTTAATCTCGCTGTAAAAAGCGAGATTTTTTTTGTATTAAAATTTATAAATTTGGAACAATAATTACGAGGTGATTTTATGCTTTCAGAAGAACTTAAAATGGTTGTAGCTGAAAATTGTTTTGAGTATAGTCCTATTAGTGAACTTTGTTTTATATCAGTGGCAAATTTATCTCAAAGTTGTAGTAACTGCCAAAATTATAAAAGAGATAAATGCCAAAAGGATTTGTATGATGATATTAAGTCTAAAATAATAACAAACTAGGAGGCGTTTCATATTATGGTACAGTATAATGAATTAATGAATGTAGCAAGTAATTGTAGTGGGTATCAGTCTATTTTTGGTGGATTTTCTTCTAAAATTGGAGACCTTGAAGGGAAAAGCTGCATTAATTGCAAAAACTTCATAGATGAAAAGTGTACAAAAAATTTATTTGAGGATGTTTTAAACTCAATAGAGACAACATAAAAATTAAATTTGCATATGGGTTGAGAAATAGTTAGAATAGTGTTAAAATAAGAAAAAATAAAATTTGGAAATTTTTAAATTTCATTTAGTGATGGAGGGTTAGTAATGCATAAAAAATTATTTATTCCAGGGCCTGTAGAAGTAAGGCAGGACGTATTAAATAAAATGGCTACACCAATGATAGGGCATAGGTCAAAAGATGCTTCTATACTACAAAGAGGAATTAGTGATAAACTTAGAAAAGTTTTTTATACTGATGAAGAAATTTTATTATCAACAAGCTCAGGAAGTGGACTTATGGAGGGTGCTATAAGATGTTCAACAGCAAAACGAGTAGCAGTTTTCGCTATTGGTGCATTTGGAAAAAGATGGTACGAAATGGCTATAGCTAACAATGTTCCAGCTGATTTATTTGAAGTTGAGTGGGGAAATGTTACAACAGGAAAAATGGTTGATGATGTATTAAAAACTGGTAAATATGATTGTATAACTATTACTCATAATGAAACATCAACTGGTGTAATGAATCCTGTAGAAGAAATAGCAGAGGTTATGAAAAAATATCCTGAAGTAGTTTGGTGTATGGATGCAGTAAGTTCAATGGCTGGAACAAAAATAGAGGTGGATAAGCTTGGTGTTGATATTTGTATAACTTCAAGTCAAAAGGCAATAGGGCTACCACCAGGAATGGCTATTTGTTCTATGTCGAAAAAAGCTGTGGAGAGAGCTAAAGAGATTCCATTTAGAGGGTTTTATTTAGATTTATTAAGTTTATACAATACAATTCAGAAAAAAGATTATCAGTATCCTTCAACTCCATCACTTTCACATATGTTTGCGCTAGATTATCAATTAGATAGAATATTAGAAGAAGGACTTGAAAATAGATATAAAAGACATTTAGAGATGGCTGAATATACTAGAAATTGGGCTAAAGAAAATTTCGAATTATATGCAGATGAAAGATATCTTTCAAATACTGTAACAAATATAAGAAATACAAGAGGAATAAGTGTAGCTGATTTAAATAAAGAATTAGGACAAAGAGGGTTTACTCTTTCAAATGGATATGGAAAATTAAAAGAGAAGTCATTTAGAATTGCTCATATGGCAGATTGCAGTTTAGATGATATTAAAGAACTTATTGAAAATGTAGATGATATATTAAGTTTAAAATAAGGAGGAAGATATGGCAAAATTAAGAGCTTTTAAGGCTATTAGACCTAGGAAAGATTTGGCTAAAAAAGTGGCAGCTCTTCCTTATGATGTTTTCAATAGTAGTGAAGCAAGAGAGGTTGCAGGGGATAATTCATATTCATTTTTGCATGTGGATAAGGCTGAAATAGATCTTCCCGAAGACACTTATATATATGATAAAAAAGTTTATGAAAAAGCATGTGAAAATCTTAATAAAATGATAGAAGATAAAATATTTATTCAAGATGAAAAGCCAATGTTGTATATATATACCCTTATTATGGATGGTAAAGCTCAGACAGGTATAGTAGGAACTACATCTATAGATGATTATATGAATAATATTATTAAAAAACATGAATTTACTAGGGAAGACAAGGAAAAGGATAGAATAAATCATGTAGATATATGTGATGCAAATACTGGTCCTATATTTTTAACCTACAAGAACAACAAGGAAATAGAGAATATAATAAATGAATATATATTAAAAGAGCCTTTATATGATTTTGTAGAAGAGGATAATGTATCTCATAAAATATGGGCAATAAAAGAAGAAGAAATAATAAATAAAATAATAGATTTATTTAATGAAATAGAAAGCTTGTATATAGCAGATGGTCATCATAGAGCAGCGTCAGCTGTAAAGGTGGGTAAATTAAGGAGAAAACAAAATCCTAATTACTCAGGAGTAGAAGAATTTAATTATTTTCTATCAGTTTTATTCCCAGACGCGCAGCTTAGAATATTAGATTATAATAGAGTTGTTAAAGATTTAAATGGATTAACTGCTATGGAATTTTTGAATAAATTAGATGATAAGTTTGAAGTTGAACTTAAAGGTGAAAAATCATATAAACCTGAAAAAAATCATAGTTTTGGTATGTATTTAGATAATAAATGGTATAAGATAACATCAAAAGAAAATACTTATGATGATAATGATGCTGTTTTATCTTTAGATGTATCTATTCTTCAAAATAATTTATTAGAACCGATTCTTGGTATAAAAGACCCTAGAACAGATGAGAGAATAGATTTTATAGGGGGGATAAGGGGTCTTGATGAATTAAAGAAAAGAGCAGATTCAGATATGAAACTTGCGTTTTCTATGTATCCAACAACTATTGATGAACTAATGAAAATAGCAGATAATGATAAAGTTATGCCACCTAAGTCTACTTGGTTTGAACCAAAGCTAAGAAGTGGAATCTTTGTTCATAGGTTAAAATAAAGTAAAAGTAGTTGCTAAAATTTAAGCAACTACTTCTTTTTTATATTTATTTAGTATTATAGTAATTTATTAAACAACCGGCAAGAACAATATCTTTTTCATCATTTGTTAAGGCTTCTATATTAAGAATAATATCTCGTGGATTATCTCCGAGAATTTTAGCTTTTATTGATTTTTCTTCATTTGCTATAGCTTCTCTTATTCCTTCTACAAATATATATTCTCCTATTTTAAAATTAATTGATTTATAGTCGGAAATGGTAAATGGTATCATTCCCCAATTTATTAGATTGCTTTTATATCTTTTAGTAGCATATTCTTCTGCTATATTAGAAAGACCACCTAAAACCTTTTGACAGGAAGCAGCTTGTTCTCTAGCGGAACCATCACCAGGTTTTACTGCAAATATTACACTTCCAATTTGAGTGTTTTTTATAATATTATATAAATTATCATCTGAAGTAGATTGACTTTTTAAAATTGATTTTATCTCTTCTATATTAGTAGCTTCACCTTTATTTATATAAGATTTTCTAGTATTTTCTAAAGATTGAACCTGTTTAGCTCTTCCTACGTATCTAGGGTCCTTTCTTGATAAAGTAAATTCTGCTAATTTTAAAGGATTTGAACGATAAGAAGAAGTTTCGCCTGAGGGAATAAGTTCATCTGTTGTTGTAACTGGATCATTTATAACAGATACCATTTTTAACAAAAAATTATCATGGAGTGGTGACATAACGGGCCAGTCTGCTATATTAGGTCCATATTTTAGTTCATCTGCTATATTAGAGTGCATATATCCATTGTACACTCTATTCTTGTATGGATTTTCATTAAAATGATATGATATATCATAATCTGGAAGATCTATATCTGTAGCTGATGTTAAAACTCCTCCATTTAAAGCAGTAGCTGCAATTGATAAAGAATCCATTAGTGCAACAGATGCGATTTGTCCATCTCCTGGTTTAGCGCCTTCTCTATTAGGGAAGTTTCTAGTAGTATGACGAATACTAAGACCATTATTAGTAGGAACGTCTCCAGCACCAAAACAAGGTCCACAGAAAGCGGTTTTTAAAATTGCACCAGATTCCATAAGCATACTTATAGAACCGTCTTTAACTAGCTCCATATAAATAGGTTGGCTAGCTGGGTATACACTTAAATTAAAATAATCATTTCCTAAAGGATGATTTTCAAGCATTCTAGCGGCTTTATATATATTTTCATAAGTTCCACCAGAACATCCTGCTATTATTCCTTGATCCACCATTATTTTACCATCTACAATTTTATCTTTTAAAGAGAATCTTATTTTAGGATTATCTATTTGTTTTTGCGCTTCTTTCTCTACACGATCAAAAATATCTTCAGGATTACTAATTAATTCCTTCAAGGAATAAACATTGCTTGGGTGGAAAGGTAGAGCTATCATAGGTTCTATTTTACCTAAATCAATTTTTACAATTCCATCATAATAAGATACAATTCCAGGTTCTAATTTTTTATAAGCATTAGCACGTCCGTGAATTTTATAATATTCTTCTACTTTTTCATCTGTACTCCAAATAGAACTCAAACAAGTGGTTTCTGTAGTCATAACGTCTATTCCGATTCTATAATCAACGGAAAGATTTGAAACTCCAGGTCCTACGAATTCTAAAATTTTATTTTTAACAAAACCAGTTTTAAATACTTTTCCTATAATTGATAGAGCTACATCTTGAGGGCCAACTCCATTTTTAGGTGTTCCTTCTAAATAAATAGCGATTACATCAGGAAAATTAATATCATAGGTTTTATTTAAAAGTTGTTTAACTAATTCAGGTCCGCCTTCACCGATTGCCATAGTTCCAAGTGCGCCATATCTTGTGTGACTATCAGAACCTAGAATCATGTTTCCCGAAACAGACATCATCTCTCTCATATATTGATGTATTACAGCTTCATGAGGTGGAACGAATATTCCGCCATATTTTTTAGCAGCAGATAATCCAAATACATGATCATCTTCATTTATAGTTCCGCCAACGGCGCAAAGACTATTGTGGCAATTAGTTAAAACATAAGGAAGTGGGAATTTTTCAAGACCACTAGATTTAGCTGTTTGTATTATACCAACATAAGTAATATCATGAGATGCAAGAGCATCAAATTTAATTTTAAGTTTATCAATATTTGATGAAGTGTTATGATTTTTTAAAATATTATAGGCTATAGTATTTTTTTTAGATTCTGTTTTATTAATAACAACATCACCAGTAGCTTCTCCCTGGCTTTTTAAGTAGTTTTTCACATTATCTAATGAGAAATCATCTTCGAAACATAAAATTGAATTACCTTTATACAAATATGTACCTTTATTTATTACATCAACCACTAGAACAACCCCTTTGACATAAATTTTTTATTCATATATTATTATACCAAAGGGTTATTTATATTAATAGTATTAAAAAAATATAGTATTTATATTAAATAAGTATAAATGCGGAGGCGTTTAATGGATTTAAAACAATTGAAATATTTTATTACAATTGCAGAAGAAGGTAATATATCAAGAGCAGCAGAAAAACTTCATATGTCTCAACCACCTTTAAGTAAACAATTGAAATTATTAGAACAGGAATTAGGCGTTATATTAGTAGAGAGAAGTACGAGAAAAATAGAAATTACAGACTCAGGTAAGAAATTGAAACAAAGGGGAGATCAAATTTTAAAATTAGTAGAAAGAAGTATAAAGGAAGTAAAGGATATAGATAATGGAATAGAAGGAAATTTAATCATAGGAACGGTATCTTCTGTGGGAGCTTCTATGTTAATTGAAAAGATAGACTTATTTCATAAACAGTATCCTAAAATAAATTTTGAAGTACTGGATGAAGATACAAATAGAATAATAGAATTATTAAATAGTGGTGTTATTGAAATAGGAATAATTAGGACACCATTTAACAAGGATGATTTTGAATTTATGTTATTGCCAGAGGAACCTATGGTGGTTTTAGGTAATAATATTTCTAATAAAAAAGAGTCTATATCATTAGAGGAGTTAAGAAATATTCCTTTAATAGTTCAAAAGAGATATGAAAAAAAAATAATAGATTTATGTAAATCAGTAGGATTTGAACCTAGGATAATATGCAATAGTAACGATGTGCGAACATTATTGTTATTAGCAAGTACAAATATTGGAGCAGCTATAATACCTAAAGATTGTTTGAATTTAGTTAATACTTCAAATTTAGAGTATAAACTTTTAAAAGAAAGAGATTTAGATATGGGAACGGCGATTATATGGGCTAAAGATGGGTACTTATCATCAATAGCTAAACATTTTTTAGAAATGTTTTAATTTGTGTGTATTAAGGAGGAGAAAATGAAATATACTTTAGAAAAATATAATGATAAAGAGTACATAATAAAGGATAATGTGGGAATAAACAAAGGTAGAATTTATTTTATAGAAAATGATATAGAAAATAGATATGTAAGTTTCAGGCTTTCATTATATAAAGATTTAAATAGAGATGAAGAAACAATACATTATATAATAAAGAATCTTTTGGACAGTCTAATAAGAAGTAATATAGAAACAGTATCTGTTTATTGTGAAGAAGGAATATTAATTTATCCACTTACTAATTTTGGTTTCATATTTAATTGTTATATAGAAAAAAGAATAAAAAAAGGTAACAACAATTTTTCAAGAGAAATGTTATTTACTTTAGACACTAGTGATTATAATGTGAAAAATGAAGAAATGCTTATTTTAAAAGGAGAGAGTATAGAATTAAGACTACTAAATGAAACTTATGCAGAAAAATTATTAGATTACTATAGTAGAAATAAAGATCATTTAATGCCGTTTGATCCTAAAAGAAGTCAAACATTTTATACAATAGAAAATCAAGAAAAATCATTGAGGCAAGGATATTTAGATTATCTAAATAATTCATGTGCTGAATTTGGAATATTTAAAGATAATATGTTAATAGGAAAGATACGAATATCTAGTATAGTTAAAGGGGTATTTAATAATGCATTTGTTGGATATTCTATAGATAAAAATATGCAAAATAAAGGTTACATGAAAGAAGCATTAAAATTAGTAATAGATTTTAGTTTCAATAGATTGAAGCTTCATAGAATAGAAGCTTCTGCGTTAATAGATAATATAAAATCTGAAAGAGTGCTGTTAAGTTGTGGATTTAAAAGAATCGGCGAAACTAAAAATTACTTATTTATAAATGGGAAATGGCGTGATCACAACGTATTTTATATACTAAGAGATGAAAACAAGTTAGAAGTATAGGATACTTACCCTAGCGTATCAACATATGAAATCCAGAGAAAAATGTAGAAAAATGACGAATAAGAAGTATAGTTATTAAGAATAGGGTAACACTATATATGTACCTTTCATATTTATGATACAATACTCCTTGTCGCCA
>JBGUER010000095.1:0-12364 GCA_041821285.1 Clostridiaceae bacterium | reverse complement strand
AGATTCTAATTCATTGTTTAATTCATAGTTATTTCTTTTTTTTGTACCTTTAAATAGCATATGCTCTATAAAATGACTTATCCCATTTTCATTAAGTTGTTCACACAAAGAACCTACTTTAATCCCTACTTGTATCGATACTATGTCCGTTTTCTTCTTAACTGATACTATTTCTAATTTATTGTCTAATATAGTAATTTTACTATCAAATATATTATTATCCATTATTTCACCTATTCTTTATTTTATTTAATTTATTAACATTCACTTCTTACTTTACTGTAAATCATACATAAAATCAATATCTTTAAAAAGACCCAAGATTAATCTCGAGTCTTTTATTTATTTTCTATAAATTTTATAATTTATTTCTTTAAATATATTGTCTTGTTTTTCTATTGTATTTAAATATTTTTCATCTATCTTATTTTTACATATATCAATATATATTTTATCAAATCTTTCTATATGATCTTTTATTCTATTTTCAGCATATAAAACAGTGGTTTTGTTTTTAATAATAAATGGCCAATCTGATGATTCTAAAAGCATTAATTCTCTAGCTAATTGATTTAAAGCTCTTTTTTTAGGCTGTCTTGGAGCTTTATTTTTATTTGCTATTTCAACCATATTTTCTTGTCTTTCATGAATTTCTCTATATATCCATTGATTATCCATATTAAGCCAAACAGAAAAATTACTTTCTTCTCCCCAGGAACTAGGGTTTGCACTTGAAATTTGTACCTTGTCTATTTTCTTTATATATTCCTTTATAGTTGTAATATTGTAGCTTGTCCATTCTTCGCAAGATTTTCTTAAAAACATTTCAATAAAATCCGGTCCTTCAAACCACCAATGTCCAAATAATTCAGTATCAAAAGCACATACTACTATAGGTTTATCCATTTCTTTTAAAAGATTATTTACCTGAAAGTCCCTAGATTCTGCAAAATGAGTAGCATGTGATTCTACTCTTTCTATTGCCTTTTCTCTATTATAAATAGATTTTTCTTCTGTTTTCCCTGTTATTTTATTATATTTTATTCCTGTATCTATCCTTATTCCTGACGCATTTATAAATGGAGCTATATATTCCATAGGAAGTTCATATCCTATATCCCTATAAAATTCTCTATAATTATAATCACCTGGGTACCCATCTACACTGCTCCATATCTGCCCTGAAGATGCATCATCTCTAGCAAAAGATAATATATTATTAGGTGAAGATATAGGTTCAAATGTACCATTTTTAGGTTTAGGTGATGCATATAAAACCCCTTTGTTTTCCATGATAAAATATTCTATGTTGTTTTCTTTTAATATTTCATCTAAAAAATAAGAATATGCACATTCGGGAAGCCAAAATCCTTTAGGCCCATGACCTAAATGTTTTTTATAATTTTCAACTCCCTGTTTTATTTGAGCGTTAACAGCTTCTTTGTTTTGTTCATGTAATGGCAAAAGGGCATGGGTTGCAGAAGATGCTATTATTTCTAGATTTCCTCTTTTGTCATATCTTCTAAAACCATCCATTATATTATTATTATATTTTCTATACACCTTTTGCAACAATGTAAATCTTTTATAATAAAATTTAGCTACTTTGTTTAATTCTTCATTTTCTTTGGTTCTTTCAATTTCTAATCTTATTAATTTCAGAGTCTTTGTTAGATATTTTCTGAAATTTTTATTTAAATATTCATCCTCTAGCATTTCCATTAAAGGTGGCGTTAACGACATTGTTATTTTAAAATCCACATCATCTATATACATATTATCAAAAGCACTAATAAGAGGTAGATAACACTCAATCATTGCTTCAAACAGCCATCTTTCTTCTAATGGGTCTATTGTCCCCATATGCCTTACATAAGGCAAATGACTATGAAGAACAAAAGAAACATATCCTTGTTTCGAAGGATTAGTCTTTTCTTCATTATTATTTAAATTTATGTATTCATTTTTCACATTTTTTGATATAGAATCTTTAAGCGTAGATACTGTATTTGACGTCATTAAAGTTATAAACTTATTATCAATCATTCTTCCTAATTTAACAAACACATCTATTCCTGATTTTTCTAAATTAATAAACCAGTTATTAGCAAATCCATTTATCTCTTCAGTTTTTATTTCCTCTTCTATTCCATTTAATGTAGAATAACATTTTATAACTGGAATAGCTCTGTTATATGAACCCACTCCATTTTCTATTTCAAAATCTTTTATGGTATTAGGTGAAACATTATAGTAACAATATATTGTCTTTGAACTTTGTACCATCAATATCAATCTATCTTTTTCCACAAAATCACCTCTCATCTTTATATCCTTATCCTACCATAACAACATAAAGGATACAATAATAAGTAGTGATGACCCTGTATTATTATACAATTTATTTACTAGCTTCTACAATTAAAGCATAGGATTCATCATTCCATAAAGATTTTTTAAAATCTCCATAAAATTTTATATTAGAGAATTTAGCTTTTTTTAAAATCTCTTCTAAATCCGCTTTAAATAAAGGCATAAGCTTAACAGTATTTTCATATTCTTTATCATTTACCGTTAATTTAGTTATGAAATCAACTTGTTTTTCATCTTCATATGCATAATTTCTTTTTAATGAAATGCCCTTTTCTCTTTTTATAGTTGGTAAATATTTAATATTATTTTTGTATATTCTATCAAAATTAATTATTTGAATTTTTATTAATCCATGTTTTTTTAACAAAGAAAAACAATCTTTTAATAATTCTTCTACCTGTTTTTTATTTTCTAAATGAACAAGTGAATTACCTATGCAATATATTTCATCAAATAAATCTTCTTCAAATATATTTTTTATGGTTCTCATGTCAATGGCTTTAAAATCAACCGCTTGGGAACCTTTTTTTAACCCAGCTAAGTCTATCATCTTTTTATCTAAATCTAATGCCTTTAAATTGAATTTATTTGAAAGTTTTATAGGGTACTCTCCTGTACCGCAGGCTAGATCTAATATCTCACTTTTTTCTTCTACACCTTCCTTTAAATATCCTAATGTATCTTCCGATAAAGGAAAAACAATATCATATACTTCAGCTAATTCATCATAAAATTTCATTTAATCACCTCATATTAAATTTATCACATTTTCATTAATAGTGTTGTACCTTGCGTTACTTTTTAATCATAAAAAATACAAATTTGAATATTAATAATTATAATTACTGGAAGGATATAAATATGAAAGATAATTTTCTTAAAAACTCATTTTTTCTTACTCTATCTAACCTAACTACTGGTTTTTTAATGTTTATTTTCATAATAATTCTATCAAAGGAACTTGGCCCGGAGGGAATGGGATTATACGCTATTATTATGCCTATTTACGATTTGTTTATATGTTTAATATGTGGAGGTATGGTCATTGCCATATCTAGTAGTACCGCAATATACCTTAGTAAAAAAGATTACCCTAATTTAAATAAGTTAATAAAAACATCTCTATTCTTTGACCTATTTTGGGGCCTATTCATAGCTATTTTAGTATTTATAGCATCTCCTTTTATAGCAAAATATATTCTTAAGGACTCTAGAGCATTAAAGTCTATAATGATTATTTGTCCTGCTATGCTATTTGTAGCTCTATCTTCTATTTTAAAAGGATATTTTTATGGTATAAAAAAAATAGCAACACCTGCTATAATAGACATTTGTGAAAAAGCCATTAGAGTTATAATAATATTATCTTTACTGTATAGCTTAAAATATGTAGAAATAAAAAATACTGTATTTTCAGCTTATTTAGCTCTAACTATAGGAGAAGCAATAAGTTTTTTACTTTTATACATTAATTATAAAAAATCAAAAAAAATTTATTTTCAAAGAGGTACAAGTGAATCGTCTCTACAAATATTATTTAACACTTTGCGAATATCTTATCCTCTGTGTTTAAATGGCTTTTTAACCACTATTTTAGCTGCAACTTCTTCTATTTTAATGCCAAGAAGACTTATAATTGCAGGCTATACTTATCAGACTTCACTAGCCCTTATAGGCAAATTTAAATCAATGTCCCTAAATATAACAAATTTTCCAATAATAATTATTATATCTGTATCTATAGTCCTTATTCCTGACCTTTCAAAAACCATAGCAAATAAAGATTACTACCTAGTTCAAAAAAGAATAAAAGAGGTATTATTCCTAGCATTTTTTATTGGAATAATATCCTCCATATTTTGTTTTATTTTTTCGAATAATTTGGGATTTTTATTTTATAAAAGAAATGATTTAGGGAATTTTATAAGATTTACTTCCATAACTTCTCCATTTACTTTTTTATCAGTAACAACCTACGCCATATTAAATGGTGTTGGAAAACAAAAACTTGTATTAAAACATTCTCTTATAACATCTGTAATAGAACTAATATTAATATATTTTTTAACAGCTATACCTAAGATAAATGTTTATAGCTATGGATATACTATTATCATAACTTCTTGCATATCTATATTTATCAATTTCAAAGCTCTATACAAAAATAAAATATTAACTCATTCTTTTAATAAAACTATTTGGAATAAGAGATACTACTCTTGAAGGAAAAACTTCTAAATCTTTTTTTCTAAAGCCACCTACTCTTATCATCATATATAAATAAACAACCATTGAAACCACAATAGCTAGTATAGTAGCTACTGCATTAGATAAATACCTTCCCATAAAGATGCTTAATGTATAATTAATAGAAATATGCGTTATGTATGCCGCTACCCCCATAATTAAAGATGAAATAAATGGGTTTTTAAAATAATGAAATAATGATAATTTTATTTCAAGTGTATCTTCAATTAGCTTTTTATTTAAAACAACAGGTATTAAATAACCAAAGGCGCTTCCTACTAACGCTCCTGTTATATTTATTTTAGGATTAGTTATTAATATATAATTAATGCCTACTTTTACTACTATTCCCAAAAACATATTTAGCGCTGTCTTATATAATCTGCCTAAGCTTTGTAATATTATTGTCTGGATTTGAATTAAAGATGCTAATATTAGTATCCAACCACCATATGTCATTAATTCATATCCCACTTCAAAACTTGGTCCAAGTAAAATATAAATAGGCTCACTTAATATAGCAAGCCCCATAGCACAAGGAACTGCCACTAAAAAGGCAGTATTAAAGGAATAATCTATTCCTCTTTTTATTTCTTTTTTATTATTAAGTGCAGCATAACTAGCTATCATCGGTAAAACTGCAGCACTTAAAGCTGTTATAATAGATAATGGAACTCCTATCAAAGTGGTATATTTTCCTAAGTTTCCAAATAAAATATCACTTTTATCAACAGAAAGACCTGAAGCTAAGAGTCTTCCTTTGTTATTAATTGTATCCACTAAATTACCAGCATATTGCATTCCCCAACATATTGTTATTGGAATTCCATAACTTAATACTCTCCTAGTAAGTCCTCTATTAGATATTCTCTTAACTTCTAAAATTTCTGGATTTAAAGGTTTATCTATTGTTTTATGTTTATGATAATATACCATTAAATATATTAAAGAAACTAGGGCACTAATAGGAGTACCCATGCAGCCTCCAGCGCAGGCCACATAAAGCCCATATTTATACCATAGTGCTGCAAACAAAAGAGAAAATACAATATTTACTATTTGTTCTAATAACTGCGCTACTGCCCTTGGCTTCATATTGTCAAGGCCTTGAAAATACCCCATATAACAGGTAGAAACCGAAGTAAATAAAACAGTTGGAGACAAAACTAAAACACATAAATAAGCTGTTTTAAAATTTATAAAGCTAGCTAAAGGTCTTGCAAATAGCATCATTGCAACCGTCAATATTGTTCCAAATATTAAAAGGATAAACCTTGCAATTTTAAATGTTTTTATTGCATCCTTATAATTATTTAAAGCTACTAATTCAGAAACCTGTTTTGAAATAGTTACTGGTATTCCAGCTGTTACAACTACAAAAATAAAAACAAAAATAGTATAAGCTGCATAATAAGTAGCATACCCCTTTGTTCCTATGATTAGTATCAAAAATGGTACATATACCAAAGACAATAATTTAACTAAAATTGTAGATACAGACAAAATGGCAAAGCCTTTAGTTGTTGATTTTGTTCCCATAAAATCTCCTTTTAGAACTTAAAAACATCCGTTTTGATCTTTTTAAATATTGGTGGCAAACTTTCTGCTAAAGTTTTATTTTCCATATAATCAAGTTTATCTTTACAATTTCTAAATTGTAATTTATAAGCATATAAATATTGATAATTCAGTCCATATTTGTTAATGAAAAAATTATTTGTTTTTTTATCCCCGTATTTTGTATCTCCTACTATCTCATGTCCTAATTCTTTAAAATGAGCCCTTATTTGATGACTTCTTCCTGTAATAAGCTCAATATCTACTAAAGAAAAAAGTCCGCAACTTTCAATAGTCTTTATATCCATAGCTATTTTTTTAGAATCCTCAGATTCTTCTTTTTTTACTTTTGAAACATTGTTTTTATTGTCTTTAGATATATACGCTTCATAAAGTCCATCTTTTATTCTTCCCTTAACTAAAGCGGTATAGTATTTTTTAATGTCTCTATTTCTTATCATTTCATTTAAAAGCTTTAAAGACTCGAAATTTTTAGCATATATAACTACACCAGATGTATTTCTATCTAATCTATTACAAGGTGATGGCTTAAATGCTATGTCTTTATTGGGATAATATTCTCCTTTGTCAAATAAATAAGATAAAACATAATCAGTTAAAGATACTTCTTCTTTTTTATCTTTATGAACTAATACGCCCGGCCATTTTTCAACAATTAACATATTTTCATCTTCATATGTTACTTTTAATTTATTATCTCTTCTTTCAAACTTTTCTTCTTTCTTTTCTACGTCTAAATACTTAGTTTCAACTAGATCTCCCTCAACTAAAAAATATGCGTCACGTACCTTCTTTCCATTTACCTTTATATCGCCCTTTCTTATTGCTCTATAAATAGCACTTAAAGGAAGCTCCTTTAGCCATTTTCTTATAAATTTATCAACTCTTTGTCCTGCTTCATTAGGTCCTATTTTTACTCTCATTTAACCACTCCTAGTTTTTATTTAAAAAGTCAAAAGCTATACTGCTTTGCATTGCAGCTCCTATAGCTAAACAATCCTCATCTATATCAAAATAACTACTATGGGCAGGGTGAACTATTCCCTTATTTTCATTTCTGCATCCTAGAAAATAAAATGCAGAAGGTCTTTCATTTGAAAAATAAGCAAAACTTTCAACTCCCATAGAAGGATTTTTTAATAATATAACATTTTTCTCCCCTAAGATATTGTTACCATTTTTGTATACAAAGTCAAGAGTTTTATCATCATTATATAAACATGGATAACTCTCCTCTATTATTATTTCACATTTACCTCTAAAACTATCAACTATTCCCTGTGTTATTTCTTTTAATCTTTTCTTTACATATTCTCGTGTTTCGCTACTCATAGTCCTTATTATACCACTTATTTCAGCAGTTTCAGGAATAATATTTTGAGCAGTTCCACTATTAAATGTTCCTATAGATAAAACACCAGCTTCAGCTGCGCTTAGTTCCCTACTTATTAAAGATTGAATAGATGTTATTAAAAGACTGCCTATATAAATAGGGTCTATAGTATTTTGTGGTCTTGCTCCGTGTCCACCTTTCCCTATAATCTTTATAGTAAAGGGATTAGACGCTGCATTAACAACTCCATTTTTTATTCCTATTTTATTCACACTAATATTTTCATCTACATGTAGTCCAAATATTGCATCCACCTTAGGATTTGATAGCACTCCATCTTCTATCATAACTCTAGCTCCACCAGTAGTTTCCTCCGCTGGTTCAAATAATAAAACAACCGTTCCTTTTAAGTCTTCTTTAGCTTTATTTAATATTTTAGCAGCGCCTAGTAAAATAGCTAAATGACCATCGTGACCACAGGCATGCATACATCCATTTATTTTAGATTTATATTCTTTTTCGTTTTTTTCTTCTATAGGAAGTGCATCCATGTCAGCCCTTAACGCTACCGTTTTTTCTCCATTTCCCCTGATATAACCAACTACAGCATTTTTACTAAATTCCTTATATTCTATATTTTCTTTTTCCAAATATTCTATTACTCTTCTTTTAGTATTTTCTACATTAAATCCAAGTTCCGGATTTTTATGAAATTCCCTTCTTAAATCTATTATTTCTTGTTTTAACATATTGGCTTCTTTTAAAAAATCCATTTTTACCCACCTTTAAATTGATTTATTAAAAAAATTATATCCTTTTAAAAAATATTATTCAACTTTAATCTCTTTTAAATATTTACTAGGTTTTGTTTTTAAATTTTCCATATACTCTGGCACACAAAGATATAGCTCATCTAGTGTTCTTGTTATGGCTACATAAAAAATTCTTCTTTCCTCTTCTTCATTTTTATTTTTATAATATGGAAATGTATTTTCTATGCAATTTAATATATAAACTCTTTTAAATTCTTCACCTTTTACAGAATGAATAGTACTTAAGGTAACACTATTTTTATTGATTATATTTTCCCCCTTGTTTATTTCTATCCTTTTTATTATATTTGATATATTTTTTTCTTCAATACATATGTTTTTTAGCGCTTCTATTGCATTTTTATATTTCTCTATCCCTCCTTGTGTTTCTAAATAAGATATATATTTTAGTTTTTTTAGAAATATATCTAATATTTTTTCACCTTGAGATTTTTTTATTTTGTTTAAAGCTCTTTCCATAAGCTTTATTCCCTTGAATTCTGATAAACTTACTGTATCTAAAGCATAAAATGAAGAAATCACACCATAACTATTATTCTTTCTTTTTAATTTTGTTAAATTTAATTTGCTAATAAATCTATTAGGTTTATTAGCAATACTATTAAATATATCTAAGTTATACGGTTGCTGTAAAAATTTTAAATATAAATATAAATCCTGAAAAATAAAATGATTATATATATTTTGCTGAATACCACAAAAATTAAATGAAATATTTTTATTAAGCATCTCACATTTAATTAAATCGCCTTCCTCACGAGTTCTAAACAAAACTGCAAAATCACTAAGATTATTTTTATTGTTAGCTTTATCTATATCATCAACAATTTTTTCTGCTTGTTTCTTTTCATTTTCAAAATGCATTATATTCATATCTTTGTTATTAAAGGATTTAGAATATATTTTTCTACCCGTTCTTTCTTTATTAAATTCTATTAAATCACAAGATCTTTCAACTATTTTTTCAGGGCATCTATAATTATTATTCAGATATATCACTCTACCATTTTTAAAATACTCATTAAAATTAATAATATACTTAGGACTCGCTCCTTTAAAACTATAAATAGATTGATCCTCGTCACCCACCGCGAAAAAACTATTTCCCTCTGCTATTAATTTCAAAAATTTAATTTCCATTTCATCACAATCTTGAAATTCATCCACTAATATGTATTTATACCTATTTCTATATTCTTTTAATATTTGGGGATTTTCATTAAATAATTTATAACTAAACAAAGAAAGATCATCAAAATCCATTAATTTATTATCACTAAGATATTTACTATATTTTTCATAGCAAATATAAAATATTTCTTCACTAATGCCTATATTTAGTTTTGATTTATTAAAATTTGAAATTTTGTATTGAGATATCATATTTTTTATGTTATTTATTTTATTTATACTAATATAATCTACATATTTATTTAAAACTTGTTTTATTAATTCATTTTTAGTATTTTCATCTATAATATTTATTTTTTTATTATTATTTCTTAATATTTCATATAAAAAACTATGAATAGTACTAAAATGAGGACAATTTTCTTTAAAATTCTTTATATATTCATTCTTCATATGATTTGCAGCATTTTTAGTATAAGTTAGCACCAAAATATTTCTATAACTTACATTGTTATTTTTAAGTAAATAGTTACATCGCCTTATTATTATTGCTGTTTTACCACTTCCTGGTGAAGCTGAAACTAAAACATCTTTTACATTAATTTCTATAGCTTTTTCTTGATTTTTATCAAGTTTATACTCCTTCACATGAACTCCTCCAAATTTTATATTGTATTAAATCTTTTTAAAGCTTAAAATATATGTTATAATTATTGACAATATTTTAAAATAAGAAGGGGTTAATATGGAAAATAATATATTTTCATTAAAAGATGAAAGAAATTTAACTATGCTTGTTGATTTTTATGAGCTTACTATGGGAAACGGTTATTTTAATAATAACGTAAAAGACACAATAGCATATTTTGATATGTTCTTTAGACGAGTACCTGATAATGGTGGATATTGTATTATGGCAGGAGTAGAACAACTTATAGAATACTTAAATAATTTAAATTTTACATTTGAAGATATTGAATATTTAAAAAGTAAAAATATGTTTTCTGATGATTTTTTAGAATATTTAAGAACATTCGAATTTTCCTGTGATGTTTGGGCAGTTCCAGAAGGAAATCCAGTTTTCCCAAATGAACCTTTAGTTACTGTACGAGGTCCTATAATCCAAGCACAACTTATTGAAACTATGGTTCTACTTACAATAAATCATCAAACACTTATCGCAACTAAAGCAAATCGAATATGTAGAGCTGCTAAAGGAAGACCTATTATGGAGTTTGGATCAAGAAGGGCTCAGGGTTATGATGGAGCAATTTATGGTGCTAGAGCCTCTATCATAGGTGGATGTTCCTCAACAGCTTGTACTATCGCAGGTAAAATGTTTAACATACCAGCGGTTGGGACTATGGCACATAGCTGGATTCAACTATTTGATAGTGAATATGAATCCTTTAAAACTTGGACAGAATCCTATCCAGAAAATTGTGTACTTCTTATAGATACTTACAATGTTTTAAAATCTGGTTTGCCAAACGCTATAAAAGTCTTTGATGAAATATTAAAGCCACAGGGAATTAGACCTTTAGGTGTTAGAATAGATAGTGGCGATATTACTTACCTTTCTACTAAATGTAGAGAAATTTTGGATGCTGCAGGATATTCTGATGTTAAAATTGTTATTTCAAACTCTTTAGATGAATATATAATTCGAGATGTATTAAATCAAGGAGCTCAAATAGATAGCATGGGAGTTGGTGAAAGGCTTATTACCGCTAGGTCAGAACCTGTTTTTGGCGGAGTGTACAAATTAGTGGCTATAGAAAAAGATGGCAAACTAGTTCCAAAAATTAAAATTAGTGAAAATGAAGAAAAGATAACTAATCCAGGTTTTAAGAATATATTTAGACTATTTGATAAAACTACAAATAAAGCCATTGCAGATGTTATAACATTAACTGATGAAAATATAACCGAAAACCAACATTTAACTATTTTTGATCCTATATACACATGGAAAAAGAAAAAATTAAAGGATTTTTATGTTAAAAATCTAAGAGAAAAAATATTTGAAAATGGAGTGCAAATATATAAAAATCCAACTACATTAGAAATAAGAGACTATGCTAAAACAGAAACAGAAAAACTATGGAAAGAAATTTTAAGACTAGATAATCCACATAACTATTATGTAGATCTTTCTAAGGATTTGTGGGATTTAAAGCACAATTTGCTTGACTCATATTCAAGTGAATTTGATGATTGAAAATAAAGAGGAATGGCTACGCCATTCCTTTTTCACACCATAAACTTGTTTTGTTTTTGCCTGACTTTTTACTTTCATATAGTGCACTATCTGTTGCTATAAATAAATCTTCCACCTTTCTATCCTCTAATTCTTTACTTTCACATATTCCCGAACTTAAAGTTATATTGATATTTTTATCTTCAAATATAAATATCTTTTGTTCTACATCTTTTCTAATTTCTTCTGATATTCTATATCCTTCTTTTATTCCTGCTCCAATTAATATTACTGAAAATTCTTCTCATCCATATCTATAACATATATCAGAACTTCTAATTCTCGCTTTTATTAATTGAGCTGTTTCCTTTAAAATCAAATCACCTGCTAAATGCCCAAAATTATCATTAACTAATTTAAAATCATCTATATCAAAAATTATAAGACAAAAATTAACATTTTTTTCTGTTATCTCTCGAATATTACTTTTAAAACTTCTTTGATTTAGCAAACTAGTCAATCCATCTGTATCTGCTAAAATTTTTAATTTGTTAAATTTTTTATTTATTCTAAGTGATAAAGATATGTATCCACTTAAAATACAAAATATATTTTTATCATATTCTTCATATCCTATTTCCCTTTGTATTTTAATTAATACGAATCCAA
>JBGUER010000094.1:0-12371 GCA_041821285.1 Clostridiaceae bacterium | reverse complement strand
AATATATAAAAAAGAAGGACCTTTACCCTAAATAGATTATTTATCTATTTTGCAAAAGCCCTTTTTATTAAATATCTTTCTTATTTGAAATATCATTTTTTATTTTTGTAGTAGATATTTCTTTTGTCCTAGGCAAATATGAAACTTCACAATATTCTTCTAAAAAATTAAATTTTCCATTCCAATCATCACCCATAACAAATTTATCTACATGATATGTCTTTACATCTAAAATTTTCTGATCCCAACAAGTTTCTGGTATTACCAAATCCACATATCTTATAGATTCTAATAATTTCTTTCTTTCTTTATATGTAAAATAACATTTTTTTCCTTTAGTTAAATTAAACTCATCCGTTGATAGTGCAACAATAAGATAGTCTCCCATTTCTTTAGCTCTTTTTAAAAGATTTATATGCCCATAATGAAGTAAATCATATGTACCATATGTAATTATTCTTTTCATTAAACCCCCTCCATACTATTATGATAATCCTCAGGTCTATTACCTAAATCAAAATTATATAGTATCGAATCAACTATTCTTTTCGATGCCATCCCATCTCCATAAGGATTAATAGCCTTAGCCATTATATCATATTCCTCTTTACAATTTATTAATTTATTAGCATTAACATACACATTTTCTTCTTTAGTTCCTACTAGTTTAACAGTTCCTGACTCAACCGCTTCTGGTCTTTCTGTAACATTTCTTAATACTAAAACTGGTTTCCCCAAATGTGGAGCTTCCTCTTGTAATCCACCTGAATCTGTCATAACGAAATAACATTTATTCATTAAATTATGAGTTTCTCTAGTATCAAGTGGGGGTAACAAATGTATTCTATCATTATTTCCTAATTCTTTATACACCATATCCTTAACAATAGGATTTAAATGAACTAAATATACTAATTCTATATTTTCATTTTCTCGAACCAATTTGTTCAACGCTTTACATATATTATTTATTCCTTTACCCCAATTTTCTCTTCTATGCGCAGTTATCATTATTATTTTTCTATTCTCAAAATCTATCGTTTTTAATATTTCATTTTTAAATTCATAATTTTTATCTACTGTATACTTCATTGCATCAATAACAGTATTCCCTGTAACATAAATAATATTTTCATCTATTCCTTCTCTCAATAAATTCAATTTTGACCCTTTAGTAGGTGAAAAATGTAAATCAGCTAAAGAACCGGTAAGCTTTCTATTCATTTCTTCTGGATACGGAAAATATTTATCATATGTTCTTAATCCAGCCTCAACATGACCTACTTTTATTTGTTTATAAAAAGCTGCAAGGGCCCCTGCAAATGTAGTAGTTGTATCACCATGAACTAAAATAATATTAGGTTTTTCTTCTTCAAGAATTTTTTCTATACCCTCTAGCACTCTATTAGTTATACCTGTTAAACTTTGTTTGTTTTTCATAATATCTAAATCAAAGTCTGCTTTTATATTAAATAAATTCATAACTTGATCTAACATTTCTCTATGTTGCGCTGTTATACAAATTTTTGATTCAATTTTTTTATTTTTTTCCATCTCTTTTATCAATGGTGCCATCTTTATAGCTTCCGGTCTCGTTCCAAAAACAGTTAAAACCTTCACTTTATTTAACTTCATATCCATACATACACTACCCCTTTTTTATTTTGAAAAACTCATTATTTTAGTTTTAATATCATTTATTATCAATTTATCTTCTCTATTAGGAGACAATCGGAATGTAAGTAAATAAAATACTAAAACACTCACCCCGTTAATCAAAATCCATAAAATTACATTGCTTATTTTGCTTAAATAAATTAATACAAAACATTGAAAAGTAGCTATTATTATTATAAACAACAAATCCTTAATTTTATATGGAACTATATCTAAGGTAATTTTCACCTCTATGAATTTTAATAAATTCACAAAAATTTCAGCTACTACCAAAGATAATGGTACCGCCCATATAACTTTATGTCCAAAAGATACTATAACAATTATTGATACTAAAAGCTTTATAATTCCATTATATATTTCAAGTTTTGTGTATTTAGTCATAACAAGTAAAGTGCCATTAGGTCCAGTAAACGAATTAGCAAACTGAGAAACCATTACTAATGAAAATATTATTTCACCACCAATATATCCCTTACCTAATAAAGATAAAATTCTTTGAGCATTAACTATCAAACCAATCGCTATCGGCAATACTAAAAAACAGTTTATTCTACTTACAGTCATATAAATGTTCTTTAATTTATTCATTTCTCTTTTTTCCCATGCTTTTGAAAACTCTGGCATACTAATTTTTGCAAAATTATCTCCTAACATTATAACCAAACTACCTATAGTCATTGAAATAGATAAAACAGCAACTGTTTCAAAAGTACCATACTCTTTTTGCAAAACTTTTGAATAAGAATAATATGCTCCATAAATTATTTGAATAATATAAAATTTAAAACTAACTCGAATTATATTGAAATTAATTTTGCATTTTATAATATTCTTGAATAAAAACGGTATTGTTGTGATAATATAAGATATTATCATAATATAGATATACACATAATATTGCTTTATTGATAACATAAATACTATTGAAAATAATAATAAATTAAGTACGCTATACAAAAACTTTCTATAAAACATACCCTTAGATGCATTATCTGTAGATATATTATAAGAAAGTATTATTTCCGCTAAAACTGTGAAATACGCAAGTAAAGAAATTAGTATATAATTATATATGCTTATTCTATTTAACATTAATACAATAAATATTACTAACTGAACAGCAAAAAAAAGAAAAGTATAAGTCAAAATCACTTCGGAAAATACTTTCTTTTTATCTTTTTCTTTAGACATTATTTTAGGTATATATGTTTGAAGACCAAAACAAATGAATATTGTTATAGTAGAACAATATCCTAAGTAATAATTAGCTTTGCCGTAAATTTCTGCTCCTAAATATTTAGCTGCTAAAATCTGAAAAATGAATCCAAACCCTGCACCTAAAAGATTAAAAAGAAAACTCTTTAAAGATGTTTTTATTATATTCATTATTTTTCCTCTATAATTTCAAATATTGATTTTTTATATATTTCCAAACTCTTTCACTACTATTTGCATCAAAATTTTTATGAAATATATTTAACATTTCTTTTCTTTCCCTTTTATAATAATCATTATCATTAAATAATTTAACCATTTCACTTTGTAACATTTCTTGTTTCTTTACTTTAGGTCCAGGAGTCCAAAATGAATATGGTTCAAGTAAAAAGCCCCTTGTTCTCCTATACTCTTCTTCATCTGGATTTACAAACAACATTGGTTTCTCAGTTAATAGATAATCAAAATATACACTTGAATAATCAGTAACAAGCATATCACTTTTAGACAATAATTCATACAAATCAATTTTTTCAGATATTAGTGTATTACTACTCAAAAAATAAATATTGGATAAATTTAATTCACTTAATTTTTCTTTATAATATTCTTCTTCAAAAGGATGTAATTTTAAAACAAAATTTATTTTATTTTCTACTAAAAACTCAGAAAATTTTATCATTTCAAAATTTTCTATCCCGAAAAAATTATCTGTTTTTGAGTTTCCCTCAACCCTATCACCATAACCCTTTTTAAAAGTCGGAATAAAAAATACTAATTTATTTTCTAAATTAATTTTTTTAAAAAATATCTTTAAATCAATATTATTTTTTTTTAAAAAATAATCATTTCTAGGATACCCTAATATTGTATATTTATTTGCACTTTGTCCTATAGTTGCATTTAATAAAGCATTATAAAATTTTGATGGTGATACAATAATATCAATATTATCAAATATAGTCTTATCATTTTTTATCCATTGTTCACAATAACTTTCATCTAATAATCCCATGGATTTTAAAGGAATACCATGCCATAGTTGAACTAGTATTTGTTTCTTCTTATATCTAGTAATTGAATGCGTACTTATTATTATATCACTACTTATTTTGTAATATAAATCTCTAACTCTATCTTGCCGTCTTTTAGGTCTATTTTGATTATTAAATATTCGTAAATTTATATTATCAAGTACTTCTTTTTTCTCATTTTCAATAATGTATCTGTATACAGCATATGAATTTGAACCAGAAAAGCTTGTTTCGTCTAAAATTGATACCTGATTTTTTTTTGTCGGAATAAAAAAATATAACATCTTTTTAAAAATATTCTTAATCATATGTCCTCACTTATATTATCTAAAGTTATATTATATACTTCTAAAGTTTGTACCGCTGCAATATCCCAAGTAAAATTACTTATTATATGATTTCTAAGCTTATAATTACTTGTTTCAATCCAAGCTTTTTCAATAGAATTTTTAATACTATTATAGTCTTTTGGATCACAATAATAACCATATTTTCCAAAGTATTCTCTTGTGCTTCCTATTTCCGTAGTAACAATATTACACCCTAAAACACCTGCTTCAAGACTAACTAACCCTGGTGTCTCTCTAAAACTTGGTAACACATGTAATTTTGCATTTTTATATATTTTAATTAATTCCAAGTGTTCTTTTGGCTTCATAAAAATTACATTTGCTCCTTTTGATTCTAAAATACATCTATTATAATATACTTCATCAATTTTTTTACCAATTATTTTTAATGGTATTCCTAATTCTTTACACGCTTTAATTGTTAAAAGTGTATTTTTGGTATATTCAATTCTTCCTACTTGTAAAGCATATTGTCTTTCTTTTTCTGTTTTTTCAATGCTTTGATCAATAAAACTATTGTCAACTCCATTATAAACAACGTATATTTTATTTTCATCAAAAGAAAAACATCGTTTTAATGATGCTATTTCCATTTTAGAATTTGGTAAAATAAAATTTGCTATATTCAAAATTTTTTTTATTCTATCATATCTTTTCTCTAATTTTTTTCTTTTAATAAACTTTACTGTTTTTTCACCAAAAATATTATATACAAGTTTAACTTTCCAATTATATGAACTATATTCATCAGACATATCTTGTTCAAAATCCCACCATATTGGGGATATTACTAAGCATTTCTTTGCTTTTTTTATCTTTTCTACTTCTTTAAAAACGAACTTATCAGTTTGAACATTAAAACAATGAATAATATCATAATCTTTATAAAAAGAAACGTCCTTTTTACCTAATGATACGTCAACTTTTAAGCCTAATTTTTCTAATGCATTTTTAGTCTCTACCATCTGTATGGTATCTCCACCCAAAACTTCATATGCATCGCTTCTATTAACAAATAATATATTCATCTTTTCTCCCTTATTGTAACCTACAGAATTCCTTTCCACTTCTTATCTTTTTCTGATAACAATATTTTGTCAATTCCATCAGTAGGCCACTCTATCCCAATATTAGGATCATTCCATGCAATTCCACTCTCATCCTCAGGATGATAGAACTCAGTGCATTTATAACAAAATTCAGCTGTCTCCGACAAAACTAGAAATCCATGAGCAAATCCTTTTGGTATATAAAATTGTTTTTTATTTTCTTCGCTTAATTTTACTCCAAACCATTTACCATAAGTTTCTGAATTTTTTCTTATATCTACTGCTACATCAAACACTTCTCCACTTATTACTCTTACAAGTTTCCCTTGAGGAAAATTCTTTTGAAAATGAAGTCCTCTTAGTACTCCTTTTTTTGATTTAGATTGATTATCTTGAACAAATTCCATATCAAGTCCTGCAGCGCTAAATTCTTCTTTATTATATGTTTCCATAAAATAGCCTCTATTGTCACCAAACACTTGTGGTTCTATTACATATACTCCCTTTATTGGAGCTTCTTCTATTTTAAACTTTCCCATATTTACACCTTCTTATCCTATTCATACATTTTTATATAATATTTTTGATAATCGCCGCTAGTTATATTATCCATCCATGTTTTATTATCTAAATACCATTTTATAGTCTTTTTTATTCCTTCTTCAAAAGGAGTTTCTGGATACCATCCAAGTTCTTCTTTTATCTTATTTGGATCTATTCCATATCTTTTATCATGACCTTTTCTATCTTCAACATATTTCATTAAAGATTCTGTTACAGTTTCATCTACATTATCTTTTACATATTCTATTATGGTCTTAACTATATATATATTTGTCCTTTCATTATGTCCACCAACATTGTATACTTCTCCAAGCTTTCCACCATTTATTACCATATCTATGGCTTTGCAATGGTCTTCTACATAAAGCCAATCACGTACATTAAGTCCATCTCCATAAATAGGTAAATCTCTTTTGTTCAAACAATTATTTATGATTAATGGAATTAATTTTTCAGGAAATTGAAATGGTCCATAATTATTGGAACATCTAGTTATATTAATAGGCATCTTAAAAGTATCATAATAAGCCTTAACCATTAAATCTGCCCCTGTTTTACTTGAAGAATATGGACTGTGAGGATCTAGTGGAGTTGTTTCCATAAAATATCCTGTATCTCCAAGCGATCCATAAACTTCATCTGTAGAGACTTGAAGGTATTTTTTACCTATCTTAAATCCATCTTCTGTTTCCCAAGACAATTTTGCTACATTAAGAAGATTAACTGTTCCAAGTACATTAGTTTTTACAAAAACTTCAGGTTCTCTTATACTTCTATCTACGTGGGACTCAGCTGCAAAATTAACTAAATAATCTATATCATTTTCTTCAAATATCCTAGTTATAGCTTCTTTATCGCAAATATCAGCTTGAACAAAACTATAATTTTGATTATTTTCAACCTGTTTTAAATTCTCCAAATTACCTGCATAAGTTAATTTATCTACATTTATTATTTTTATGTCCTTATATTTATCAAGCATATATATTATGAAATTAGAACCAATAAAACCGGCTCCCCCTGTAACTAAATATGTTTTCATAGTAATCTCCTTTTCTATTTATCTTGATTTAAAATAAATTGTTCAAGTGCATCTTCCCAATTTCTCATTTCATCCCCTACTGTACATCTTAACATCATGTTATCCAAGGATGAAAAAGATGGTCTTTTAGCAGGTCTTTTATATTCATTGGAATCACAAGGCATTACAGTAGCATCTATTTTAGCAAGCTTTACTATCTTACTTGCAAAATCGAACCAAGAACACTCCCCTTTTCCAGTGCAATGATATACACCATATTCTTCGGTTAAAGCTATCTTTAATATATGATAAGCTAAATCTTCTGCATTTGTAGGATTTCCTCTTTGGTCATCTACTACTTTTAAACTTCCACGTTCTTTTGAAGCCTTTATTATAGTCTTAACAAAATTATTGCCATTATATCCATAAAGCCAAGCTGTTCTTACTATAAAATATTTAGATGAAAATTCTTTTATATATTTTTCTCCTTGAAGCTTAGTTTTACCATATACACTACTAGGATTAGTTTCATCATATTCTTTATATGGAATACTTCCATTACCTTCAAAAACATAGTCTGTTGATATATGTAACAATTTACAGTCTAACTCTGCGCAAATCATGGCTAAATTTCTAGGACCTAAAGAGTTTACTTTAAAAGCTAAATCTTCATTAGTCTCGCAATTATCTACATTGGTATAAGCTGCTGGATTTATTACTATATCCGGTTTAAACTCATTTAAATATTTTCTTGTATCTTCAATATTAGTTATATCTAAATCCTCTATATCTATTCCTTTAACTATAGATTCATTATACCTTTTATCTATTTTCCCAAGTTCAGAGTTTTTTTTAGTTATTATATTTATTATTTGACTGCCAAGCTGTCCTTTGGCTCCAGTTACTAATATATTCATATAATTTCCTTACCCTTCATTTTCTATAATGCTTACAAGATATTTACCATAGTCTGTTTTCATTAAAGGTTCTGCTAATTTTTTTAATTGCTCTTTATTTATAAACTTTCTTCTATAAGCTATTTCTTCTATGCAGGATACATATAATCCTTGTCTTGTTTGAATCGCCTCTACAAAATTGGCTGCATTTAAAAGTCCTGAATAAGTTCCAGTATCAAGCCAAGCCATACCTCTTCCAAATAATTCTACCTTAAGTTTTCCTCTTTTTAAATATTCATTGTTTATTCCAGTTATCTCTATTTCCCCTCTTTTAGAAGGTTTTAAATTTTTAGCTATTTCCACTACATCATTATCATAGAAATAAAGACCTGGTACTGCATAATTAGATTTGGGTTTCTCTGGTTTTTCTTCTATAGATACTACATTAAAATCAGAATCAAACTCCACAACTCCAAACTCTACAGGATTGCTTACATGATATCCAAATATAGTTGCCCCATCTTCTCTTGAAGCTGCATTTTTAAGTCTTTCTGAAAATCCATATCCATAAAATATATTGTCTCCTAAAACAAGAGCTACCTTATCCTTTCCTATGAATTTTTCTCCTACTATAAATGCATCTGCAAGTCCCCTTGGTGCGTCTTGAACTGCGTACTCAATAGATAGTCCTAAATGGCTTCCATCACCAAATAAATCTTTAAACACCTCTACATCTCTTGGTGTAGATATTATTAATATTTCTCTTATCTCTGCTAGCATCAAAACTGATAGCGGATAATATATCATTGGTTTATCGTATATTGGTAATATTTGTTTTGACACAGATTTTGTTATAGGATAAAGTCTTGTCCCTGACCCTCCAGCTAAAATAATCCCCTTCATTTCAAACCTCCAATTAATATTTATTTATATTTTGGTATTTCAAAACTATATTGTACTGTAGGGCATAATTCTGCTAAATACTTAATCATATAAGTTTGATTAAATGGCCATCTTACATCTGTTGCATATTGATGCCCTGCATACCCATATTTGTTAATATAATTAGGATTCCATCTCATTTTATAAATTGTATTTTGATTATAATAACTATTATTTATATAATAAATTGATATCCATTCAGCTCCGCCAACAATAGCATCGTTTATTGTAAACCATCCTTTTTTATAAGCATATTCTGCTCCTTGTTTTATAGGATCACTATCTATAGCATTTATCCCATACATATTATAAACCACTTTAGGAGTAACAGCAACTCCATCTACTGATGATACAAGAACTCCGGTAGCAAGCTTAGAAGACCCATTTCCTGTTTCAAGTAATGCATGAGCCACTAAATAAAGCACATTAACATTATTCTCGCATGCCCCATTTATGAAGCTTTGTCCGTAATTTTTCAACACACCTCTAGAACTTAAAACATTATTTATATCTGTAACATTCGCTCCTTGAGTATATGCTAATTTCATAAACTGATATTTATATGTATTATTATTTTCATATTCTACTGGATTTACATAAGTCATAATTTCATCAGTTGTAGCACTAATCCAGCCAGAACCTGATTTATATATTTGAGCATTTACCGATTTTTGAATTCCTACCATAGTTTCAATAGTATAATTATAATTTGAATATAATATTATTTCTATCTTAATATCAGTATTAGATTTAGTAATAGTTCCATCGTTTCCTATAGCTTCCACGGTTATAGAATGAGTTCCAGAACTTAATAAATCTTTATCTATTGTGTAATAAAATCCACCATTAGCACCATCTTGATATCCGGGGTATACTTTATTTACATCAGGTCTATAGCTTCCATAGTTTGCATTTCCCAATAAAACATTATCATAATAAATATTTACTTGTTTTACACTAGAAGCATTTACAGCCCATCCACTAACAGTTAAATCATCATAATAATAAGTACTAGCTTTTTTAGGCGTTTCAACATTCATTCTAGGAGCTATTTTATTTACATTTATAATTTTACTAAATGAATTAGTAGTTCCATCATTTCCTATTGAAATAAGTTTTATTGTATGGATACCAGGACTTACTTTGTCAACATCCATAGTATAACTATACCCACTGTTATCTCCATTTGGATATCCTGGAAATACTTTATTTACATCTGTTCTTGTCTGTCCATATGTCACTTTACCTAATTTTTTATTATCGATATATACATCTATTTGTTTTACACCTGATAGATTTAGTGCCCAACCACTTATAACAATATCACTATTATTATAAACCGTATTATTTGATGGAGCATCTATATATAATTTATTTTCCATATTAATTATATCAATATCTTTCATAAGTTTAATTGAAGTACCATCAGTTCCTATAGCTTCCACCATAATCGAATGGTTACCATTTTTAACACTCCCTAAACTAGTAGAAACAAGAAAGCCACTATTATCTCCACTTGGATATCCTGGGAATACTTTGTTTACATCTGCTCTTAATACTCCGTATTCTCCACTTCCAACAAGAGCATTATCAAAATACACTTTAATATCTTTAATTCCAGAATCATTTACTGCCCAACCCTTTATGTTTATAATTCCATTATAATATACTATAGAATTAGGAACATCAATCCATCCTCTAGGTTGTAATTTACTAACATTAATAGTTCTCGAACAATTAACTGTATTTCCATCATTCCCGATAGATACTGTTTTTATAATATGGCTACCTGTACTTATAGTGTCAATATCTATTGTATAACTATAGCCACCATTATCTCCACTTGGGTATCCTGGGAAAACCTTGTTTACATCTGCTCTTACTTGTCCATAAGCTGCTTGTCCAATTTTTCTATCATCTAAATACACCTCAACTTGTTTTATACCAGATGAATTTAATGCCCAACCACTTAATAAAATATCGCTATTTTCAAAAGTTTCGTTATTTTTAGGATAATCAATCCAACTTTTGGATTGCATTTTAGTAACATTTATTGTCTTAATAGAAGAAACGTAATTTCCACTGTTTCCAGTAGAAATTACTTTTAATTGATGCTTTCCTGTACTCACCATATCCATATTTATAATATAACTATACCCACTATTGTTTCCACTTGGATATCCTGGAAATACCTTATTAACATCTAACCTTAAAGAACCATAATTAGCCTCACCAATTTTAACATTATCTAAAAATATATCGATTTTTTTTATACCTGATGAATCAGTTGCCCAACCTGAAACTATAACGTCCTTATTCTCAATAACTTGATTATTAAAAGGGACATCAATATACATTCTGGCTGGAAGTTCAGCATTAACAATTTTAACATTTAAAAAAACAAGTGAAGTTACTATAGTGACTAAAAAAATCAGAAAATTAACTATTTTGTTTTTCACAAAACCACCAACCTTTTAAATTTTATGTTCACACATATTTGACATTAGGATAATATATTTTTAAATTCTAATAAATCAACATTTGATTTATTAGATATTATTTTATTTTTCTTTTTCATCTTTGGTATTAACTTAATCATTTGTAGTAAATATTTAAAATTAAATCTTTCATAAATTAATGAATAACACATAAAGCTAATAAATCTTTTGTAAATATCATATTTATTAAAAGATCTAGATACTGATGTTTTATTTTTAATAATCATTAAATAATGATTTCTAAATGATATTCCTCTTAAATATTCTGATTGTTTTTTTCTATTTTCTATATACGCTTTTATACTTCCGTTAGATCCACCTAAGCCTCTAGCATGGTATCCTATAGCTTCTGGTAAATACATACATTTATATCCATATAGGTTTAATCTCCAAGATAAATCTATATCCTCTTTATATGCGAAAAAATCTTTATCAAAATATTCTTTACCTAACTTTATTTTTTCAAGTGCTTCTTTTTTATAAAAAGCAACAGCGCCACAAACCCCAAAAACTCTTTCTATCTGATTATATTGATTTACATCTTCTTCATTCTGACCTCTATCTATAGCTCTTCCATTTCTAAATAAAACTATTCCAGTGGAATCTATAAAATTAGTATTTATGCCCTTATCTGTATCGTACTTTAGTAACTTACCCGTTATTGCACCTACACTATTATCATTATTTGCATACTCTACTATTTTTTCTATATAGTCATTTTCTAAAACAACGTCTGGATTCATAATTACTACATATTCACCCTTTGCTAATCCTATACCTTGATTTGCACCACCAGAATATCCTAAGTTATTTTTATTACGTATAGATGTAACATTACTTCCCTTGAAATTATCATTAAAATATGCAAATGAATCATCACTAGAATTATTATCAATAAACCAAATTTCTATGTTTTCATATGATTGAGTTAATAAAGAGTTCACGCATTTTTTTATAAATTTCTTTCCATTCCAATTGATTATTACTATACTTACTAGCTTCATTTTTATTCTCCTAGCTTAATATTTATATTTTCGCTAAAATCATCATAAATATCTGTAATTACTATTAAAAATATTAAAGTAAAAAAGCCAAACAAACCAGCTAAATATGGATTAGTTG
>JBGUER010000093.1:0-12411 GCA_041821285.1 Clostridiaceae bacterium | reverse complement strand
CCTTTAAGAATATAAGTCAATAAAATTCCAATCCCATATTGATCATATAACAAAATAGGAAATGAGGATAAACTATTAATAAGACCTAGGGAATTAAACATTCTAGAATAAACTCCAGTTTGTCCAAACAGGAGAATTGTTAGAAAGACCATGTATAGATAAGGGGTAACCATCCCTAAATTCATAGTACTTGATACTATTTTATTAATAAAACCATTATACTATATCAAAAAAGAGTATGGCAAAATAACTTATAATTAGTTGTTTTTCCATACTCCATTTTTATTCGTTAAATTAATTTTCTCTTATATTTGATTTTGTTCACCCTAATAGATACTCATAATGTTTTTATAGTGCATTATTTACACCAGCATCAGTATCAATTCTACCTCTTCTAAAACTATAGTCAGCTTTACCTGTATGTAATTGCCATGTATGCCAAAATACATATGGTATTATCATTATTGCGTTTGCTAACCCCCAATAATATAATACATGTGGATTAAACCAAGCTGAAGCATCCATTAATTTAGGTAAAACCGATGGGAAACATGCTTTAAATAAAAGATAAAAAGCTAAAGTATAAACACGAGAGATAATATATAATTCAGGACGTTTCTTTATTATAGGATACAATTCTGCAGCAAACAGAATACAACAAGTTCCCGCAAATGTTTTTGGTGATTCTGCAAAAACAAAACAAGCATTCCATGTTGTATATAGAAAATTCCAGCCTATAGTGGTATAACTAATTAAATCATTTGGTTTTTCATCGGAAACTTTCCAAAATTTTGGTGCATAGGGAATAGTAACACATAAGAGAAATCCACAAAATGCATTATAATAATTTCCTAAAGTAAAATCCTTTATTGTAGCTTCCATAATATTTAAAAATAATATTGCATAAAAAAACCATATAACATTTTTCCTTTGAATAAACTCCCAAAATTTACCTTGTTTGTTCTCTGATTTTGCTATTCTACATAGATTAAATAACAAAATAGGTATTAATATACTTATTGTCTTTCCCCACCTAAACCAGCCTTCTACTCCTCCACTAATTATCCATAATGGAAATGTAAATAATGCTGCAATCCAAAATATGTTTGAAAACTTAAGATGTGCCCTCATGTAATCAATTAAAAATAATAAGATAATTATAAATCCACCCATTGAAAGTACATACTGCCACCATGGCAAACTAACCATTAAAATTCCCCCTAAATATAATATTTTGTTAATTATATCACACTATGTGAAAACGTTTCAATTATTTTTTATAATAAAATTCAGTGATGAATTTCCAACAAAATCAACAGTAAATAAATTTTAAGGTTTGATGTATACAGTAAGTGGTGTATCATATTATTGTTACAAGTGACATAGATTACAAAACATTCCTATCTTAACTATTGCTGATACTGGTAGTGCGGACAAAATCCATGATCAAAACAAAGGTGGATTTTGATGTATTCCCCAGAAGAAAAATGTGCTCCATCTAGAAAAGAAGAGCACATTTTCTTATCTATACTGTATCAAGTTCTCATAAAAAATAAACCTAGATACTTATTGTATTCAATACTATTTTTTAACATCAAAACGATCTGCATTCATAACCTTATTCCATGCTGATACAAAATCTTGTATGAATTTTTTTTCATTATCATCAGATGCATATACCTCAGCAACTGCGCGAAGCTGTGAATTTGATCCAAATATAAGATCAACTCTTGTTGCTGTCCACTTCTTGCTCCCTGTTTCTCTATCATAACCTATAAATTTTTCCGTGCTTTCAGGTAAAGGCTTCCATATAGTATTAATATCAAGAAGGTTTACAAAGAAATCATTTGTAAGACATTCTTCTTTCTTTGTAAACACGCCATCCTTTGATTGTTTATAATTTGTGTTTAACACACGCATACCACCAATTAACACTGTCATTTCTGGAATAGTTAGCGTTAATAATTGTGCTCTATCAATTAGCATTTCATCTGATGTTACTGGGTATTTATCTTTTATATAGTTTCTAAATCCATCTGCCTTAGGTTCAAGAACACTAAATGACTTTATATCTGTTTCCTCTTGGGTTGCATCCGTTCGTCCTTGCGTGAAAGGAACAGTAATGTTATACCCTGCATTTTTTGCAGCTTCTTCAATACCAACACATCCACCTAAAACAATTATATCAGCTAAAGAAACCTTCTTCTCCTTTGAATGTGACCTATTAAAACTCATTTGAATTTTTTCTAAAGCATCTAAAACCTTGCTAAGTCTTTCAGGTTCGTTAACTTCCCATTGTCTTTGTGGTTCAAGGCGTATTCTCGCTCCATTTGCCCCTCCACGCTTATCTGAGCCACGAAATGTTGATGCCGATTCCCAAGCTGTTGTAGCAAGCTCTGATATTGACAAACCTGATTCTAAAATCTTTTTCTTTAGCTCTGAAATGTTCTTATTATTAATCAATTTATAATTAGCTTTTGGAACTGGATCTTGCCAAATAAAGCTTTCTGTTGGAACTTCTGGCCCTAGATATCTTGATATTAGCCCCATATCTCTATGGGTTAATTTAAACCACGCCTTGGCAAAATCCTCAGCAAATTTTTGTGGATTTTCTAGGTAATCCTCTGCTATTAATTTGTAAACAGGATCATAAATAAGTGCTAAATCTGCTGTGGTCATCATAGGTCTATGCTTTTTTAATGGATCATAGGCATCAACTACCATATCCTCTTCATCTACATCTTTAGCTAACCATTGGTATGCTCCTGCAGGACTTTTAACTAATTCCCACTGATATTTAAATAATGTTTTTAAATAACCCATTGTCCATTTTATAGGTTCTGCTTTCCATGCGCCTTCAAGTCCACTACTTATCGTATCTGGCCCTTTACCAGTTTTATAACTATTTTGCCACCCTAGACCCTGCTGCTCTATAGGTGCAGCTTCTGGTTCTGGTCCAACATAGTTCGGTGATGCAGCACCATGGCATTTACCAAAAGTGTGTCCACCTGCTACAAGAGCAACAGTTTCCTCATCATTCATTGCCATACGAGAGAATGTTACCCTTACATCATTAGCTGATGCTATAGGATCAGGGTTTCCATTTGGTCCCTCCGGATTTACATAAATTAAACCCATTTGTACAGCAGCAAGAGGATTTTCAAGTTCTTCATTAGCTCTATTACGCTCATCACCAAGCCATTCTTTTTCACTACCCCAGTAAATATCCTCCTGTGGTTCCCAAACATCCACTCTACCACCACCAAAACCGATTGTCTTAAGTCCCATAGATTCTAATGCGCAATTGCCTGTAAGTATCATAAGGTCAGCCCAAGATATTTTATTTCCATATTTCTTTTTAATTGGCCAAAGTAAACGACGTGCTTTATCTAAATTTATATTATCAGGCCAGCTATTAAGTGGTGGAAAACGTTGCAGACCTTGACCTCCTCCCCCTCTGCCATCGTAAGTTCTATAAGTTCCGGCACTATGCCAAGCCATACGAATAAAAAATGGTCCATAGTGACCATAATCAGCAGGCCACCATTCTTTAGAATCTGTCATCATTTTATATAAATCTTTCTTTAGTTCATAATAATCTAATTTTATAAATTCTTCAGCATAGTTAAACCCTTTAGACATAGGGTTGCTTAGTTCTGAGTTTTGACGAAGAATATTAAGCTTGAGCTGATTTGGCCACCAATATTCAATAGTTGTTCCCTCACCTGCCACCCCTATGCTTGTTCTTCCTGTAATTGGACATTTTCCTTCTAACATAATACTACCTCCTTACCCTACCTCTTTACCTTTCTACATATCTACTTAATTTATATATACCTTTAGATAATATAGTCTTTCTCTTATAAATACTATTACAGTAAAATATATAAATATAAAACTAGTACTATGCATAAATTGATAAATAATATTTAAAGTAATCGGTAGATAAAAAAATATACAAGCTAATTTTAAGTATAAAAAAGTAGCTTTCTATATAAATAGTTACTATTCTTAAATCTTAAATTTTAGTAAAAACTGCATTTATTTATGGTACGGTTCTCCCTTCATTATTCTAAACCCTCGATAAATTTGCTCTAAAAGCATAACTCTAAACAGCTGATGAGGAAAAGTCATTTTAGAAAAACATAATTTATAATCTGCTCTATTTAAAACATCCTTAGACAATCCCAGAGAACCCCCTATAATAAAAGTTATATTGCTTACTCCCTTTACAAAAAGGTCATCTAAATATGAAGAGAAGTTTTCTGATGACAACATATTCCCTTTTAAATCAAGTGCTATTACAAAGCTATTATCCTTTACCCCTTTTAGTATTTGATTTCCCTCTTTTTCTTTTATCTGTATTTCTTCCTTTGCTGACGCATTGTCAGGGGTTTTTTCATCATTTACTTCCATAATACTTAATGTACAATATTTTGATAATCTTTTTGAGTATTCATTTATTGCATCCTTTAAATATTTTTCTTTTATTTTTCCAACTGTTATTATTTTTATATTCATAAAATCATCCTTTATATAAATTTTCAAATAAAAATGCAGCCTTTATATTAGCTGCACAATTAATATCATTAATCTTAATATCCTAGTTCTTTATTTACAACGATAACATGAATTCTGTCTTTATTTCTTTGTTTTCTTATTAAAACATACTCTGAACATATTCTATCTGCACTGCTGCAATCCATACAATAACCTACAGAAGCACATGGAGTTTTCATATTTAATCTTTTAGCATTTGCAGGAGCTGATATTTCTCTATTTCTTTCTATTGCAGCTTCTACATCTTTAACTATTTTATTATATCCTACTATTACTATTACCTTATCCGGACCATATATCATAGCTGCAACTCTATTTCCATTTCCATCTACATTATAAAGTTCTCCTTCTTCTGTTACTGCGTTAGAACTTACTAAATAGGAATCACAAGAAAAACTTTTTCTATAAACATCCTTTATATCAGCTGGCGTTAGTCCTTCTTTATATCTATCTACAAAATCATATTTCCCACTTCTTAAATAATCTATAACTCCCGTTTCAAATAAAGTCATAGATCCTCCAACTGCTACAGTTTCACCATCTTTGACTATCTCATCTATTTTACTTATTAAAGCTTTTTCATCTTGAACAAAATAACCATTCATACCATTCTTCTTAAGAGCTTCTATAGTTCTTTCTACCTTTTTTTCTACCACAAACTTAGCATTTTTATCCACAAAAGTCACCCCTTTTAATATTATACTCGTAAATTCATTATAAATTAAAAAAAAAGACTATGCAACCATAGTCTAATTATTCTTACCACAACATTTTTTATACTTTTTACCGCTACCACATGGACAAGGATCATTTCTTCCTACTTTGTCTTCCTTTGTTGCTGTTACAGATTTTGTCCATTCTTTTTTTATATCTTTTTTATCTTGCTGAGATAAAATATCATCCCATTCTTTTAACTCATATAAATAATCCGCCTTAGCATCTAGCATGTTAAAATATAATTTATTAACATCTATATCTAATGATATCATAGTGTTTTTTTCTAAATTTTCAAGATCCAAAGTTTCTTTTAAACTATCATTTATCCCATCTAAAAAACCCATTGCAAATAGTTCATTAGTATCATTTTTTCTAGCTATATTTGCTATTGTGTCTTGAAAACAAAAGGATTTCTTTCCAAGTAGATCTTTATATATATTTTTTTCTATTGTACCATACTCTTCCCAAAATGCAGCTTCACCATTTGTTTTAATATAATTAACAACCATGTCTGACCAATCTTTGTATAAACTCATGTCATATTCTCCTTTGTATCATTTATTAATTTTTAAATTATCTATATCTGAAGATGAAAACGGTTCTGAAATATCAAAATTTCCACCTAAGGTATCTGTAGTTTGATTGTTTATAAATACCTGAATTTTATCTATAGAGTCTAATTCACAAAGACTCTTACTTAAAGCTCTTAAAACTGCTTCTTCACTAACTTCTGACATCCCTATTTTAGCTTCATTACTTAAATTAACATAAGCTATTTTTTCAACAACAGAAAAACTCAATAGTCTAGTTCCTTTTGGAAATAAACCTTGCAATTCTGAATTTGGTGATGGTCCTTTTATTAACTCTAAAACTATTATTTCACCTAGTATTTCTTCCTTATTAAGAAGCCTTTGTTCTTCTTGCATCTCAACCTTATCAAGACTAGTATTGAAATATAGTTTCAAATCTACGTATCCATCTTCTTCATTAGGAAGTTTTACAGTATTTATTTTTTCATTACTAATATCAACAGCATTTGTTTTGTCATTACATCCAGTCATAGATATCACAACTATTATAAGCATAACTCCTAAATATATTTTCTTTTTCATGTTTTTTTAACCTCCTACTATATCTCAACATAACAGCTTGGCTTATCTCTTCTTGCCAGATTAAGAGAAATTCCTTCTTTCATTGAAATTCCTTCTTCATCCAATATATTTGAAACTGTTTTTAATGCAAGCTCTGGGAAATTATTTGTATTACTAAGATGTCCTAATATTATATTTTTCTTATTATAGCCTGCTATACTTACTATAGCCTTGCCACAATCTTCATTTGATAAATGTCCCACATCACTCATCACCCTTCTTTTCAAAGGATAGGGATAAGGACCAAATTTCAACATTTCTAAATCATGATTACTTTCAAGCAAGATTATATCTCCGTCCTTTATAGACTCTTTTACCTCATCAGAAAAACATCCAAGGTCTGTAGCTATGCATACTTTTTTCCCTTCTGCAGATATAGCATATCCACTAGGGCAGGCTGCATCATGAGATGTTCCATAACTAATTATATCTAAATTATTAATACTTAAATTATTATTATGAATTACCTTTATATTCTCTTCTTTTAATTTCCCAAGAGATTTTTCCATAGCCATCCAAGTTTTTTCATTAGCATATATAGGAATATTGTATTTTCTAGATAATATTCCTACTCCTTTTATATGGTCTCCATGTTCATGAGTAACTAAAATTCCTTTTAACTCTTCTGGGCTTTGATTTATATCTGAAAGTGCATTCACTATTGTTTTACCAGATAATCCTGCATCAACCAATATACTTGTTTCTTTGCTTTTTATAAATATACTATTACCGCTACTACCACTAAATAATGGGCAAAATATCATATTAAACTTCCTTTACTCTTTGAATATGAGCACCTAGATTTGTGAATTTATGTTCTATGTTAGGATATCCTCTATCAATATGCTCAATACAGCTTATTTCAGTAGTTCCATCAGCTACAAGCCCTGCAATAATCATAGCAGCACCTGCTCTTAAATCAGTAGCTATTATTTTGGCACCAGTTATTTTTTCTACACCATCTATTATGGCAATTTGGCCTTCTACCTTTACATTAGCTCCCATTTTTTTTAGTTCATCTACATGTTTAAATCTACTTTCCCATATACTTTCATTTATTATACTTCTTCCTTTTGAAATAGCAAGTAAAACAGACATCGGTTGTTGAACATCTGTTGGAAATCCTGGATATGGTAGCGTTTTAATATTTACTGCTTTAAGTTCTTTATCTGAAATAACAGTTAAAGAATCTCCATCTTCTATTATCTCTACTCCCATTTCTATAAGTTTTGCAGATATAGATTCTAAATGTTTTGGAATAACATTTTTTATTTTCACCTTTCCAGTGCATGCAGCAGTTGCAATCATAAATGTTCCAGCTTCTATTTGGTCTGGTATAACACTATAACTACATCCTTTTAATTTCTCTACTCCAGTTATCCTGATAACATCGGTTCCAGCGCCTTTTACTTTTGCCCCCATGGAATTTAAAAAATTTGCTACATCTACTACATGAGGTTCTTTTGCCACATTTTCAAGTGTGGTAACACCTTCTGCTAACGTAGCTGCAAGCATTACATTTATAGTAGCACCTACACTTACAACATCAAAATATATATTAGTTCCAATTAGTTGTTCCGCTTTTGCATAAAAAGTGCCATGCTCTATTTTTACTTTAGCACCTAATGCTTCAAATCCTTTAATATGTTGATCTATTGGTCTTACCCCAATAGGACATCCACCTGGAAGTTCAACTCTACATTCTTTAAACCTTCCAAGTAAAGCTCCATATAAATAATAAGATGCTCTCATTCTTCTTACATCTGCTGTAATAGCACTTATAGTGTTTAACGTAGAACTATCAATAATAACCTTATCTTTATCTCTTTTTATTTTACATCCTAAATCTTCTATTATTTTTTCAATGCAATTAACATCTTCTATGTCAGGAATATTGTCTATCTCGCAACAACAAGAACTAGCTAAAATCGCAGCAGGAAGTATAGCAACAGCAGCATTTTTAGCACCACTTATATCAACTTCTCCCCTTAGAGGGTTACCGCCTTTTATTAAAAGCTTTTCCATACTTTCATCCATCCTTAAATCATTTTTTTAATCTTAAGCTAAACCTATGTAAATTCAATAGATTGTCGCAATTTTCATTATATCATATTACTATTAAATTTAAAATTATTTTTTTTTTGCAATTTTTCACATAAAACTAAGCATTTAATACTAAATGGTAAAATTTATAAGTTTTTTTATATTTAAGAGTAATTTTCTATGCATCTATTTCCTTCGATATTCTTATATCTCTAACTATTATATCATGTATAAATCTTTATGATACTTCGAGGAAAAACAAATCCATAAATTTACACCATTTGACGAAAATATAATTATTTTGACAAACTTAATAAAATTTTAAGAATAATATCGAATATTTGGGAAATTATAATATCAATGGAGGTTTTATTATGTCATTTAAAATTTCATGGAAAATACATGTATTAAGTTTATTAATGCAGTTAGTATTTGGCTTACTTATGGTAGATTGTATCGATAGTATATTTTTTGAATTTACAATGAATAATAATATATTTTATATTACTAACAATATATTATTAAACTTTATGATTTTCGTAGTGGTTCTTTTTATCCCTATAACAATAGTTCATGAAGGAATACATGGAATGACATATAAAATTTTTGGAGGCAGAGTTAAATTTGGATTCAAAGGTATATATGCATATACAGAAGAAGTATCAGGAGTATCCATACATAGGACTAAATTTCTTATTATTCTTCTAACTCCACTTATAGTAATATCAATACTGTCTTTATTTATTCCAGGTCCAATAGGATCATTGATATTTATATTGAATTTATTTGGAAGTGCTGGCGATATATTAATGGCTTTTTCTCTTTGCAAAACACGAGAATATAGTTATATAGTAGATAAGGATTATGGATTTGATATTATTAATAAATAATAAATACCATACAATTAATTTTTGTTTTATAGTCATATGGTATTTATTATATATTCTATTCTGTTATTCTTTATACAATTTAACTTGTGGTGTAATATTTATTGTTATTCCACTGACTTCAAATTCATCAAGCACTTTAGTAAATAATAGAAATAAATTCTGTAATATATCTATATCCTTAATCACCCCAGTAACCAAAAAATACAATTCACTCTCATTGTCCTTAAATTTAGGTCCAAAACTGCCTTCATCTTTTTTTACTTCAAACTTTATTCTAGATTGTTTTTCAATCAAATCCCTAATTTCATAATTAAGAAATAAATTTTTTACGGATTCTTCATTATTACCTTTTATAATAAAATCATTATCAAAAGATTCACATCCTACTTCAATATCTTGCATACCTAATGCTTTACCTACATTTGAAAAGATACCTTTTTTATAAATTTTGAATTGAAAATTATTTATATTGATAAAAGGTGCTCTCATCCTTGTATATGTTACGCTACTTTTACCAGTTGAAACTGTATAAGTATCTAAATATATCATCCAGTCCTTATAAGTATACTCAACTCGTGATCCTTTGAATAAACTCCCATCAACATATTTAGCACTAATACTTTTAGCTAATTCCTGCCAAGCTTCTTTTTTTGACTTACCAAATATACCCACAATCTTTTCCCTCCATAATTTTACTTATTATTTTTATTATAAAACATATTTTTATATTTTTCAGTATAATTAATTTATTTTATGGAAAGCATGCTTGACATATTAAAATCAATAGTATACTATTTATGTAAAGTTAACTTTCCGTATAATAATAAAAAAAGGAGTAGATTTGCTTGTGAAAAATAAATTAGAAGAAATTCGAAAGCAAAATGGAATTAAACAAGAAGAACTTGCAACAGCCTTAGAAGTTTCAAGGCAAACTATTGGTTCATTAGAAAATGGACGATACAACCCATCTATTTTACTAGCTTTTAAAATAGCTAGATATTTCAATATGTCAATTGAAGAAATATTTATTTATGAGGAGGAATAAAAAATGTTTTGTAAATCAGTTAAAAACAGTGAGTTTTGGATAGCTTTAGTTGTAATTGGTGTTATATCTCTGGTATTTGGAATAATCTCTAATGGAATGATTCCAGATGGTTCTAATAACTTAAATATGCTTATGGGTATGTTTACTGGATTAGGCGCATCATTTACAGCAATAGGAACATTTAAATTAATTCATATAAAAAGAGCTTCCGCTGCAAAATTAAAACAAGAAGAAATAGATTTAAAAGATGAAAGAAATATTCAAGTTTTGAGAATTTCTTATACCGTTGCTAGTGCTACAGCAAGTGTTCTTTTTTCAATAATGATTTTTCTATTTGTTTTTCTAAATTATATAACAGCATCATTTATTTGTTTAGGTGCACTGTACATTCAAATATTAGCTTTTTTTATATCTTATAAATATTTTAGCAAAAAAATGTGACTTAGTATTTTATACAAAAGTGGGAGCAAAAATTATTCAAAGGAGACAAAAATAAATGAAAAATAAAAAAGTATATATTATTAGTTTAATTATAATTATAATCACATTAATATTTATGGGGATCAATCGTTTTATATCGCCCTTCTCTGACGTTGCAATTAGAACCATAGGAATCATAATGCTTATCGATTTATTTGTTTTATGTTATAGTCGCGTAAAACTAAAAAGCAACAGTAAGTAATGTTCATTTTATGAATTATGTAAATATAGGTATATTTATAATCTTAATAATACAAATCAAGGTAAGTCATAGACTACCTTGATTTGTATTACATTTTCAACACTATTCTAAAACATATTTTTTACTACTATTTATCAAATGATATTAGTATTTTCTTCAAAATTTCTCCATCATATATAGTTTGGTCTGTATCTGGTTTATTTTCCAAGTATATTTTTGTGCATCCTTATCTGAAAAATCCAGTCCATTTTTCATCCCCTTTCACTGTAATAACGTATGAAATATAAAAAAATCTTTATCTCATGCTTGTCTCCAGACTTAACATAAAATAAAGATATTGTAATTTATTTCACTATTCTTTTCATCGTTTTATAATTTTACTATATAATTAACTTATGATATTGTTATTTTAAATACAAAAAAAAGAATTTAAAAATTAATATAACGGGGGATAAACTTATGTATAATATAAAATTCATGGGAAAATACAAAAATGAATCTCAAATATTAACAGGCAATTTACCAAAACAAGCAATACAATATAATGAACCAAGTAAACTTACTGATATTTTTTTAATGGGCACTTTAATTTCTTTACCCATGATAATTATTTTATTTGCATTAGTTTTCGTTAAAATAGAAATTTGGAATATACAATTTAAAAATATAAATGTCCCTAATTTACTAATGAGCACTATAACTGCTTGTATTTTATCATTAGTCTTACTTGTCATTCATGAATTTTTACATGCTCTTGCTTATCCTAAAAATCATATTAAAGAAATATGGTTTAAACCAAATGAATTAGCAGCATTTGTTTACTGCAATGGACAAGTTTCAAAAGGTAAATTTATATGGATTTCATTATGTCCAAATATTATTTTAGGATTTATACCATACGCATTATGGATATTAGGAATTTTTGATTTTAACTTTTTTATGCGGAATTCTCCATTCCTCTATAGGATGGAGATGAATAGCATTTTGTTTTCTTAGATTAGATATCTAAGAAAATAAATAATTTTCAGTAAAGTTGAGAATACTAATAATGAAGCCTAATAATGAAATTATGTAATTTCTTAATAAAGCAATGATATGTAAGATAGAAGGTGACGATTTATGATTAAAAAAAATAGAGGTTATAAATTTAGGTTGAAACCAAACGAGAAAATTGCATAATTACATTTGGCTATTTTTATCTTTAAAATAACGAATCATTAACGTTTTTTAAAGATAAAAACAATTTTAGAAATCATGCAATTTCTCCCTAAATCAGATTGTATATTTAGAAAAAGCTTTTGGTTGCAGTAGAAAAATGTACAA
>JBGUER010000092.1:0-12470 GCA_041821285.1 Clostridiaceae bacterium | reverse complement strand
ATGTATCCTATGTAGATATTTTAGCTAACAAAGGAGATTTAGTTTTAAAAGAGCTTTCTAATAGAACTATAAAAGGAAAAAAATTTAAAGTGCAGCTTGCGAAAAAATAAATTCCTAATATATTGATTATGCAATATCTGTATGGTATAATTACAGAGTAGTGTAGCGTTTGTGGCTACTAAGAAGATTTAATTTGGTTACCAACATTTCTTTTTTCAGAAATTTAGTTGAATACTTTTTAAATCTTAATCTGAAAAAGGAGGAATGTTAAAATGGCAGATAAGACAGTAACATGTAAAGATTGTGGAAAAGAATTTGTTTTCACTGAAGGAGAACAAGCTTTTTACAAAGAAAAAGGTTTTGAAAATGAACCACAGAGATGCCCTGATTGTAGAAGAGCAAGAAAACAAAAGAATAACAGCAATAGCAATAGAGGATTCAGAAGATAATAATATTAAAATTAACCCTATAAGGAAACTTATAGGGTTTTTGTTATTCTAGAGATATTGATTTTTGTTTTCTTTTTTCATAAACATATATATATTTAAAACCAAGGCTTTTAAGCAGTTTGATCTGGTTAAAATATTCATAGGATAAATATTTTGTATTGTGTGCATCAGAACCTATAGTTATTAGCTCTCCACCAAGAGATTTATAAGCTTTTATTACAGATACGGATGGAAAACACTCTAATGAATTACAGCGAAGACCTGAAGTGTTTATTTCTATGGCTATATCTCTTTTTATAGCCAATTTTAAAATATCATAAATTAATTCTTCATGTTCAATAAAACTATAATTGCCTAAAGAATCATAAGCATATCGTTTCAGTAAGTCTAAGTGCGCTATAGCATCTATATCAGATAATAATACCATTTGATATATTTCTTTAAAATAACCTTCATATACTTCTTTATTAGTTTTACCTTCTATATAATTTCTTAATTTTGTTTTTTTCATATTATGAACGGAACCTAAAATAAAATCTAAATTTTGGTCCTTTATAGTTTCTTTAAGTATTTCTTTATTGAAATAAGGTTCACATATTTCAAGACCCTTATGTATTTTTAACCTTCCATGAAAAATATTTCTAGCATCATCTATTTCTCTAGAATATTTATTAAAATCTAAAAATCCATAAGTTGGTATATCTTTATCTATAGAAAAATGTTCTGTAAAGCATATTTCATCTATTTTATTGTCAATACTAGCTTTGCACATTTCTAATATAGTTGATTTACCATCAAAGGAATTTGTTGAATGAATATGGTAATCTATTTTTTTCATGTTATCACCTTCTATTTTACTCGAATATTTCATAGCTGCTAAGAAGAACTGGTAGATTAAGATTTCCTAAAACTTTTTCAAGGAGTATACCTTCTCTTTTAGGATAATCAAAACCAAAACTTGCTTTTATTCCACCGTAAATAAATTGAACTGCCCGATCTAAGGCTATTGGGAGACTATCACCTTGAAGTAAACTTCCTATAACCACGCTTGTAAATATGTCTCCTGTTCCTGGATAATATGCGGGTATAAATGTGCACGAAGTTTTCCAAAATGCATTATGAGATTTATCGTAAGCTATAACACTAGTGGAGTTATTATTGGTGTTTTCAGGAACACTAGTTATTATTACTATATCTGGGCCCATATTGGACAATTTTATAAGATATTCTTTTATTTCTTCATGTTCTATATTATTTTTATAGGGTTTTCCAAGAAGGAAACAAGCTTCTGTGAAGTTTGGAGTTATTATATCTGCTTTTTTAACAAGTTTTTTCATAGATATTATCATATTATTGTCCATAGTACTATAAAGCTTCCCTTGGTCCGCCATAACAGGGTCTATTACTTTTAAAGTTTTTTCATTAGAAAATAAATCAAGAAACTTAGATATAAGGTTTATTTGTTTTGTAGAGCCTAGAAATCCTGTGTATATACAATCAAATTCTATATTTAATTTTTTCCAGTGCATAAAATAATCTTCCATTGAATCTGTTAAATCAACAAAACTATAATCTTCAAAATCGCCAGTATGAGTAGATAAAATAGCTGTAGGAACTGGACAAACTTGAACTCCCATAGTTGATAATACAGGTATAATGGATAGCAATGAGGCCCTTCCAAATCCTGAGAGATCATTTATAGCAGCAACTCTTTTTATTGGTTTATCCATATTTATCCCATCTTTCATTAATTTATTATGTTATAATAAGTTAATCAAATTATACTATTAGTTTATTTGTTGTGTCAATTTTATAGGAGGTGTGCATATGAAAAAAAAATTAGCTTATTTTTTTATGCTTGTAATAATAGTGTCTACTGTGGCGTTTATTTTCATAAAAAAACAGCAAAGTGAGAAAAGCAAGATGGTTCTTTTAAAAAACAGCAATAATGAATTGCAATTAAAAATAGATGAAAACCAGGGCGAAATAGACAATTTAAACACAGAAATAGAAGAACTTCGAGAAAGATTGGATAAGGCGGAAGAAAAAAATTTAGAAGATTTAAAAATTATTGATGGACTTGTTTTAATTGAAGATATAGATAGTTCTATAATAATAGATTTAAGATATGCAACAGCAAATAATTTTACTGGACAAGTTATATATAAGGAAGATATTTGTGCTTTAAATTTTGAAACGGCGGTAAAATTAAAAAAAGCTAATGAAAGTTTGAAAAAACTTGGGTATAAAATAAAAATATTAGATGGATATAGACCTAAATATGCTCAGAAAATATTTTGGAGTATTTGCCCTGATACTAGATATGTAGCGAATCCTGCCACAGGTGATAGTCATAATACCGGTTGTGCGGTTGATGTTACTTTAGTGGATTTAGAAGGAAATGAAATAGAGATGCCATCTGAATTTGATGATTTTTCAACAAAAGCTTCAAGAAATAATAATGAGGTTACAGATGTGGCTAAAAATAATGTTGATATATTAACTGAAGCTATGGTAGATGCAGGGTTTAAAACAATAACTACTGAATGGTGGCATTATAATGATGTAGATATAGCTAAATATCAACATAAAGATGCAGAATTGAAAGAATTTTTAGAGTGATATATAATTTATGTTCATAAAAAATTAACATTTTTGTAGAAACTGTGTAACAAAGTAAGAATAAAATGTAAACCTAGGTATTTAGTGATGAGTGTATTAGTGCATAACATTAAACGGGGGAAATTATATGGTAGAAGTACAAAAACTTACTAAAAAATACGGTAATTATATTGCGCTTAATAATATTAATTTTAAAATAAATCAGGGGGAAATATTGGGTGTATTAGGTCCTAATGGTGCAGGAAAATCCACTTTAATGAATATTCTAACAGGATGTTTATCACAAACTACAGGAAAAGTTTTAGTTGAAGGTATGGATATTTTAGATAATCCTAAACATATTAAAAGAAAAATAGGATATCTTCCAGAATTTCCACCTTTATATGGAGATATGACAGTTAATGAATATCTGAAATTTGTATCTGATATTAAGAAGGTTCACAACAGTGAAGGAAAGGAACAACTTGAAAAAATACTTCAACTTGTAAATATAATTGATGTTCGAGGGAAATTAATTAAAAATTTATCTAAGGGGTATAAACAGAGAGTTGCCATAGGACAGGCTTTAGTTGGTGATCCTAAAATACTTGTTTTAGATGAACCTACTGCTGGCTTAGAGCTTAAGGAAATAATTCAAGTGAGAGACTTGATAAAGGATTTAGGTGGGAAGCACACAGTAATATTAAGTTCTCATATTTTGGATGAGGTAAATGATGTTTGTGATAGAAGTCTAATTATCAACAAAGGAGAAATAGCAGCTCAAGGAACAAATGGTCAGCTTTCTAAAATGATAAATGGTGGTAATAGAGTTATGGTTCGAGTAAAGGGTGATTTTAAGACTGTTAAGAGAATTGTATTTAATATATCACAAATTGATAGAGTTTTAGATAATGGATCAAATGAATACGGTACCATTGATATTATAATAGAAAGTAAAAAAGATTATGACATAAGACAGGATATTTTTTATGCATTTAGTAATTCAAATTGTCCAATTTTAATGATGAAAAATGAGGATTTATCTTTAGAAGATATATTTACCCAGTTATTAAAAGAGGGAGCTGAGAATAAAAATTGATAGCAATATTAAAAAAAGAAATTAGAAATTATTTTACTACATTAACAGGATATATATTTATTACACTATTTATACTTGTTTCGGGGATTTTCTTTGTGCTTTCCAATATAATTCAAGGTAGTAACGATTATAATAGTGTATTGTATAATATCATTTTTATTTTTATAATAGCAGTACCTATACTTACTATGGGAATATTAAGTGAAGAGAGAAAGAATAAAACAGAACAATTATTATTAACTTATTCTATAAACGTTTCGGATATAGTATTTGGTAAATTTTTAGCGGCTATTATTGTGTATTTTATAACTTTGATCATTACACTAGTATATCCAATTGTATTGAATATTTATAGCAGTATTTTAATTGGTGAAATTTTTTCTGGGTATATTGGAGTATTTTTATTAGGTATATCATTAATATCTATAGGTATTTTCATTTCATCTTTAACTGAAAATCAAATGATTGCTGCTGGAGCCACAATTGGTATTTTACTTATAATTTGGATTTCCGATTGGATTATTAAGAATATTCCAAACTCAGCTAAAGCAGGACTTATTTTTTCTATTATATTATTAGGGGTAATTTGTTTGCTACTTTATTATATTTTAAAAAATTCATATTTAGTATTATTAATAGCATCACTAAACGCTATTTTAATAACTATATTAAGTTTAGTTAAATTTGATATATTTATAGGATTTATAGCAAAGTTTTTTCGGTATTTTTCACTGTTTGAAAGATTCAACCTTTTTAATATGGGAATTATAAGTTTGGATTCAATAGTATATTATTTATCATTTACATTTATAATGCTTCTTTTAACTGTACGTATTATGGAAAGAAGAATATGCAGATAAGGGGACTTGGGTGATGAAAATAAAAAAAATGTTTAAAAATAAAAAATGTACATATAGTGGTTTTTCGCCTATGAATATTTTATTCATTTTATCTTTGCTAGTAGTTTTAAATCTAATTTGCTTTAAGGTTAACGTAAAAATTGATTTAACTAAGAATCAATTATTTTCACTTACTGAGGATAGTGAAAATATTATAGACAATTTAGAAAAAAAAATAAGTATTATTGCATTATATAAAGTAGGTAATGAAGATAGAGGTATAAAAGAAATACTAAATCGATATGATAAATTGTCAGATAATATAGAAATAAAGTATCTAGATACTGAGTATCATCCTGAATTAAAAACTAAGTATCAAGGAACGTTAGATAGCGGAACTATAATATTAGATGATGGTGAAAATTATAAGATTATAAAACCAAGTGAGTTAGTCGATTATGATTATACTACAAATCAAATAACATCATATGATATTGAATCTAGCATAAGTCTTGCAATATTAAATTTAATAAGCGAGGAAGAATATAAAATATATCAGCTTCAAGGGGAAAACGAAGACAAATTATCTAGTACTATTACGTCTTATTTAGAAAATAGTAATTATAAAGTAGAAAATATAAATTTATCAAAACAAAATATAAACAAGGAAGAGAACAGTCTTCTTTTAATATTATCGCCTAAAGAAGATTTAGAAAAAGAGGTATGTAGGAAAATTGAGGAATATTTAATGGAAGGTGGTAGGATGATTTTTATAATGGATGCTTTAAATGAGCCCCTTTCAAATTTTAATGAGCTATTTAACACTTTTGGAGTTTGTTTGAATAATTCATTAATAGTAGAAGGAAATACTATTAATTATGTTAGTAACTCATTGTATTTGCTTCCTAATATGCAAAATGAATCTATACTTAAATCTTTAATTAATAAAGACTTACCTATAATATTTCCTATTGCAGAACCAATAGAAGATATTGGAGAAAAAAAAGACACTTTAGTTATACATCCCTTATTAACTACTTCGGATAAATCCTGGTCAAAAGAAAGCTTAATTTCTCAAGATTATAATAGAGCAGAAGAAGATAAAATAGGGCCTTTTAATATTGCAGTTTCAGTAGAAAATTTGGATTATAATTCAAAAGTGGTTATTTTATCTTCTTCACAATTTTTGTCAGATAATTTAATAACATATAATAATATTGGAAATTTAGATTTTTTAATGAATTGTTTAAATTGGACTCAAGATAAAGATGATGCAGTATATATAAAATCAAAACAAGTAAGTAAGAGTTATTTAAATATGAATGATAATCAAACCAATATATTTTCATTTTTATTTCTTATTATAATACCGCTAGGTGTTATAATTGTAGGAATTATTGTATGGACAAGAAGAAGAAATTTATAAATATGATGGAAGAAGATAAATATGATTTAATTTAAATAATATTCTTGACAATTAAAAATATTAATTGTATCATATTAAATAAAAAACTTGCCTGAGATTTTTTAGGGAAAGGCGTGTAAAGCGTTAATTTTCAAAATGGGTTTAAAACCAATTTGTGTGGAATCGCGAGATATGCTCTCGTTCCTTAAGGAACGAGAGCTTTATTTTTAAAAGGAGGAATAATATGGAATTTTTCTACAAGAGTACAAGGGGAAGTAAAAATTACATTAATGCTTCTACTGCAATTTTAAAAGGCATAGCAGAAGATGGAGGACTTTATGTTCCAAGTTTCATTCCTAAAATTAATAATTTGGATTCATTAATCGGGTTAGATTATAAAGATTTAGCTTATGAAGTTTTAAGTAAATTCTTAAATGATTTTACAGAGGATGAAATTAAGTATTGTATAGGAAAGGCTTATGATGAAAAATTTGAACATGAAGAGATTGCACCCATTAGAAAAGTGGGGGATAAATATTTTTTAGAATTATTTCATGGACCAACTCTAGCTTTTAAGGATATGGCTTTATCTATACTTCCATATCTTATGAAAATATCCTCAGAAAAATGTAAAATGAATAAAGACATAGTAATATTAACGGCAACTTCAGGAGATACTGGTAAGGCTGCACTTGAAGGATTTTCTAACGTTGAAGATATAAAAATAATGGTATTTTACCCTCAAAAGGGTGTAAGTGAAATTCAGAAAAGACAAATGGTAACAACAAAAGGGGAAAATACTTGCGTTTTGGGTATAAATGGAAATTTCGATGATGCACAAAATGGAGTTAAAGAAATATTTAACGATAAAGAATTTAATATAAAACTTAATGAAAATGGTTATGTTTTGTCTTCAGCTAATTCTATAAATATTGGTAGATTAGTACCACAAATAGTTTATTATTTTTATTCTTATTTAACTTTAGTGAAAAATAAAGAAGTAGAAATAGGAGAAAAAATAAATGTAGTAGTGCCTACTGGAAATTTTGGGAATATTTTAGCTGCCTTTTATGCTAAAGAAATGGGACTTCCTATAAATAAATTAATATGTGCTTCTAATGAAAATAATGTACTATATGATTTTATAAATAGTGGCAAATATGACAAAAGAAGAGAATTCATTACAACTATTTCACCATCTATGGATATCTTAATATCTAGCAATTTAGAAAGACTTTTATATCAATTATCTAAAGATGAAAACTGTGTAAATTCTCTTATGAATAAATTAAGTGAAGAAGGATATTATCAGGTTTCAGATAATATTAAAGATAAATTAAAGGATTTTAAAGCTTACTATGCAAAAGAAGAAGAAGTATTAGATAGTATAGAAAATAATTATAATAAATATAATTATGTGTTAGACCCTCATACTGCAGTAGCTGATGTAGCTTATAATAAATATAAAATAGATAGCTTAGATAATCATAAAACTATAATAGTATCTACCGCTAGTCCATTTAAATTTACAAGAAGTGTATTTGAGAGATTAAACAAAGAAGCTTTAGATAAAGATGATTTTAAACTAGTTTATGAATTATCTGATTTAGCTAAATTAAAGATACCAAAAGGAATAGAAAATTTAGAAAGTAGAGAAATTATTCATAATAAAATTTACGAAAAACAAGATATGAGAGAGAGTATAATAGAGTTTTTGAATATACCGGGAGGAAAAAAATGATAAAAATCAGTGTGCCTGGAACTTCTGCTAATTTAGGTCCTGGTTTTGATTGTCTTGGGATTGCATTAAATTTATATAATAGTTTTTATGTAGAAGAGATTCAGCAGGGATTTGTACTTGAAAATTGTGATGATGAATATAATAATGAAGATAATTTAGTTTATTCCACAGCTATGAATGTATTAAATAGATATAATAAAAAAATAAAAGGGCTTAAAATAAAGTTTTGCTGCGATATACCAACTTCAAGAGGTCTTGGAAGCAGTGCTTCTTGTATTGTTGCAGGAGTTTATATAGCAAATGAATTAGGAAATTTAAATCTATGTCAAGATGAAATATTTAATATAAGTTCTAAAATAGAGGGGCATCCTGATAATGTAGCACCAGCTATATATGGTGGAATGACTGCATCGCTAATAGAAAATGATAAGGTTTATACTCAAAACATTAATATAAAAGATGGATTAAAATTTCTAGCTATTATACCTAATTATCAGTTATCTACGAAAAAATCTAGAGAAGTTCTTCCAGAAAAAATAGATTATAAAGATGGTGTATATAATATAGGAAGGGTATCATATTTAATATCTTGTTTAATTAACGGAGATTTTGAAAAAATAAGGTTAGGACTTCAAGATAAGCTTCATGAACCATATAGAGGAAAGCTTATTAGAAATTTCAATGATATTCGTAATAAGGCTTTAAATTTAGATGCCTATGGAGTTTATTTAAGTGGTGCAGGACCCACTATGATGGCAATTGTAGATAATTCAGATGATAAATTTGAAAATAATATAGTATCTTATTTAAAAACTTTTGATGTTGATTATGATGTTTTAGAACTATCTATTGATAAAAATGGAGTTATAGTAGAGAATATATAAGGGGTGATAAGATGGAAAAGGTAAATATTGCACTTTTAGGACTTGGTAATGTGGGCAGAGGTGTTTGGCAGATAATAAATACTAATAAAAAAGAAATAATGAAACATTCAGGGTATGAAATAGTTGTTTCAAAGATATTAGTTAGAGATAAGGATAAGGCACGAGGGGTAGATGTTCCAAATAAAATTTTAACTACAGATATAGATGAAATATTAAATGATGAAACTATAAAAATAGTTGTAGAAGTTATGGGTGGTGAGGAACCAGCATTTTCATATATGTTAAGAGCTATGAAAATGAAGAAACATGTTGTTACAGCCAATAAATTAGTTATTGCAACACTTGGAGAAGAGTTATTTAAAACTGCAGAAGAAGAAGAAATAATATTTAATTATGAAGCATCTGTTGGTGGAGGAATACCAATAATAAGAGAAATAAAAGAGAGCTTAACTGCAAATAGAATAGAAGAATTAGTTGGGATATTAAATGGAACAACTAATTTTATATTAAGTAAAATGACTATCGAAGGAAGTAATTTTGAAGATACACTTAAAGAAGCTCAAGATTTAGGATATGCAGAAAGTGATCCTACATCAGATGTAGAAGGATATGATATGGCATATAAGCTAGCTATTATATCTTCCATTGCTTTTGGTAAAAAAATTGATGTAAATACTTTTTTAAGAGAAGGAATAACAAATATAAAGAAAGTAGATATAGATTATGCTAAAAAATTTGGATATATAATAAAATTCTTGGCTATTGGTAAGAGAAAAGAAGGTAAATTGGAACTTAGAGTTCATCCAACAATGATTCCCAAAGAGCATCCATTAGCTAATGTTAATGACTCTTTTAATGCTCTATTTATAAAAGGAAATGCTGTTGGGGATTTAATGTTATATGGTAGAGGAGCAGGTGACCTGCCAACAGGAAGTGCTGTAGTTTCAGATATTATATCCATTTTGAGAAATAATAATTTATTATCATCTGAAATAGAAACAGAAAATAAGTTAAAACCAAAAGAAATTCAAAATTCTGGTGAAAATATTTCTGAGTACTATATAAGAATAAATTCACAAGATAAGGTTGGTGTGCTTGGAGAAATAACTAAAATATTTGGAGAAAATAATATAAGTATTTTAGAAATGACTCAAGAGGTTAAACAGCTTAATAATGTATCTATAGTTTTTATGACTCATGAGGCTTTTGAGAGAGATATAAGAAAATCAGTAGAAGAAATAGAAAGGATAGATAGTATAAATAAAGTTTCAAATATAATAAGAATAGAAAATTTTAAATAATATGAATCTGTGTAGACTAATGATAATTGTTTACACAGATTTTTTATAAATATATTATAGTATTACATATTGACAAAAATAATAGAATGATATAATATAACAATAAATGCTTTAATGATTTAGCGTGATAAAGCAAATTCGGAGGTGCAATATGAACAAATTTAAAAGATATCTTCCTGAGGGAGTTACAGATATATTATTTGAAGATTGTAGAAGAAAGACTAATATAGAAATGAAACTTAGAAAATTTTATAAAAAATCAGGATATCATGAGCTTATATCTCCAACTTTTGAGTTTTATGATGTATTTCAAGGTAGATTTAATTCTTATTCTCAAGAAACAATGTTTAAATTTTTTGATAATTTAGGTAGGATTTTAGTTTTAAGACCAGATATGACTACGCCAATAGCAAGAATAGCAGGAACGAAACTTGAAAATTTTAAGTTGCCATTAAAATTATGTTATAACGGAAATATTTATAAAACAAATGAAAGTTGGAATGGTAAAATAAGTGAAATAACTCAATCGGGCATAGAAGTCATTGGGGTGGGTTCTAAAAAATCAGACATAGAAGTTTTAATTACTGCTATAAATGCTTTAATTGCTATAGATATAAAAGATTTCGAAATAGAGATAGGAGAAGTTAATTTTTTGATAGGAATTTTGGAAGATACAAAGCTTGATGAAGATAAGAAAGTAGAATTGAAACTTAATATAGAAAATAAAAATTTTGCAGCTATTAAAAATTTTGCGAGGGATAATATAGATTGCATAGGGGAAGATATTTCTTATTTATTAAAGGAAATTCCTAAAATGTATGGTGGTTTAGAGATACTAGATAAAGCAAGATCTATGATAAAAAATAAAAAATCATTAAAAGCACTAGATGATATAGAAGATATATATAAGGTTATAGAAGATATTGGGCTGGCGTCTTATATTTCAATAGACCTTGGGATGATTCAAGAAATAAATTATTATACCGGAATTATATTTAAGGGATATACAAAAGAAGTAGGCTCAGAAATATTAAGTGGTGGAAGATATGATAATTTAGTATCTGATTTTGGAAGAGACCTTAAAGCAATAGGTTTTGGAATAAATGTAGACTCTATAGTACAGGCTCTAGATAAAAAACAAGGCAAATATTTAGATGAAATAATTAGAGTAGTAATATTAGATAAAGGTTATTATAAAGAAGCATATAAACTATCAGGGAAAATAAAAGACATTGGTTTAATTTCAGAGATTAGTTTATTTGATGAAGAAAATCATAATGAAAATGCTGATTATTTAATTGAATTTGAGAAAAATGATTTATGTAAGTTAACAGACTTAAAGAGAAATGAATATAAAATTATAAATATAGAGGATATAATAATAGATTTGGAGGATATTTATGAAGCCTATAAGAATAGCATTAACTAAAGGAAGGCTACTAAAAGATGCAGAAAAGATATTTGAAGGGATAGGATATAATCCTAGTTGTTTTCATAATATTGGTAGAAAACTAATTTTAGAGGATAAGGAAAATGGAGTAGAATATATATTAGCTAAGGCTTTTGATGTATTAACCTATGTTGATAGTGGCGCTTGTGATATGGGCATAGTTGGGAAAGATGTTCTTATGGAACTAGATAAAGAATTTTATGAAGTTCTTGACTTGAATATAGGGAAATGCATATTTGCACTAGCTGCACCTAATAATTTTAAAATGGATAATGGCTATAGAAGGATAAAAATAGCTAGTAAATATCCTAATGTGGCAAAGGCGTATTTTCATAAAAAAGGTCAGGATGTTGAAGTTATTAAAATAAATGGCTCTGTGGAATTAGCGCCTATTTTAGGAGTTTCTGATGCTATAGTAGATATAGTTGAAACTGGGGACACATTAAGAGAAAATGGACTTAATGTTGTGGATAAAATATGTGATATAAGTGCAAGGCTTATAGTAAATAAAGCTAGTATGAAAATAAATAGGGAAAAAATAGATGAGATAATTGGTAAAATTGAAAAATTAAATTATTAAATTATGTAATTTAGATTAGGAGGAGAGGTAATATGATTAGGATTATTGAAAATAGAACTTCTGAAGGATTAGAATATTTAGATAAGGTAAAAGATAGAGGAGATAAAATACAAAAGGATGT
>JBGUER010000091.1:0-12478 GCA_041821285.1 Clostridiaceae bacterium | reverse complement strand
TTCCACTTTTAAAGCAAGATATGAAATCAGATAATATAAAAAATATAGCAGATTTATTTAGAGATAGCTTCATTTAAATGTAGCTATCTCTTTTTTTATCCTATTTAAAATAATCTGATTTTATAATTTTATCTGCCAGTTTAAGACTATTTTGTTTTTTAGTTATTTCTTCTTCAGAATCAGCATCTCCTATATAAGTTCCGTTATTCAAAATAGCAAAATTTTCATTAGTATTTAATAAATTTCTCCCCATAGCGGAATTTTTATAATAATCGTCATCTATTCCCAAAATATAACATAACGTTGGTAATAAGTCAACTTGCCCCCCTATAGTAGTTATTTCTTCCCCTTGCATATCTTTGCTATATATTATTAGAGGTATTTTTTTGTTGTTTTCCATCCACCAATCTTCATGAGGTTCTATAGAACTAAGCTCTTTGCTATAGTATTTATGAACACCTTCATGATCTCCATAGATAACTACTATGCTATCATCTAATAATCCTGTTTTATCAAGTTTGTCCATATATAGTCCTATTTGTTTATCTGTATAATTTATACTTTGAAAATATCCGCCTAAATGAGTTTTATCAATAGATTTAGGAATCTCAAGTTCTCTATATGCATCATCTATGTTAAAAGGACCGTGACTTGTTAATGTTATAGAATAAGAATAAAAAGGTTTTTCTAAATTTGCTATATTGTCAGCTGACTGTGATAAAAAGCTACCATCACTAAGGCCTAAATATATTATTTCGTCTTGAATAAATGAATGTTGATCTAATATAGAATCATAACCCATGTTGTGAAAAACATTTACAAAATTCCAATCTCCACCTTTATCAGCATGCATGGCTTCTGATGTATATCCGTAATTTTTAAGTATAAGAGGAAGAGAATTATAAGTTGTATTAGGATAATTAAAAAAAGTGCTTCCTTCTTGTATTGGATATAAAGATGTATTAGTTAATAAATAACAATCAGAGCTTGTACCGCCATTAACTTGATCATAATAATTGGGAAAATAAATACTATTATTTAATAGCTTATTTATATTTGGTGTTATTTCTTGATTGTTAATCTTTTGATTTATAACAAAATTTTCTAAAGATTCTACTTGAATTATAATTAAATTTTTACCTTGGAATTTTCCAAAATAAGCGTTGTTAGGTAAATCCTCTTTATTATCATAAAAAGTTTCTATTGAATTTTTATCTTCTTGGGATAATTCGATATTTTTAGCTTCTATTAAGTAATAATAGGAATCATAGAATAAATATCCAAGAGGTGATAAATCACACATTGTTAGATTAGGATTCCATGTTATATCAAATACCCTTCGTGGTTTTCCATTGCCAAGAACATCGAAAATATAATGATAGGAAAAGAGAATTGTAGAACTTATAAATATTGACATAAAAAATAGGATTAGCCCATTTTTTTTATTTTCAAGTAAACTAATGTTATTGAATTTTCTAATAGGAATAATAAATAAATCCACAATAAACAATAAGTCTATAGGTCTTATATAAGCTAAAATGCCCAAATATAATCTATTGACTTCAGTTGGATGAAGAAGATTGTTTGCAGATATGAAATTACCGTATTTTCTAAAATACCAAATGCTAATTAATAAATATAAGGTATATAATATGTTTAAAATATAAAAAACTGTTTTGTTCTTGTTTTTAAAAAGTAAACCAAAACTTAAAAATATAACAATAAATGATAAGTATAAAAATATTGGTGGAACGGATAAAAATACACGAGTTACATTAACTGAAGTAGCATTCAATGTAGAAACTAGAGCAAGAAAGATAAATATTTTTAGAAACATAGATAACACAGTAAATAAATATATGTTATTTTTTATTTTGTCTTTGATGAAATTTTTTAATTTAATTTTCATAATAACCCCTTTTTATAGTATTTACATATTTATTAAACAAAGTTATTATAGTATAATATTTATTTATATACAATAAGAAATATTTATGAAAATTGAAAGGAAGGTTGAGATGGATAGATTATTACCAATATACGAAAAGAAGAAATTTGGTTATATAAATTTAAAAGGAGATGTAGTTATAGAACCTAAGTTTGACTATGGAGAAGATTTTTATGATGAAATTGCCATAGCAGCGAAAAAAGATAAGTATGGTTATATAAATTTTCAGGGTGAATTTGTAATTGAGCCAATATACGATGATATATATAATTTTGTAGATGGAATAGCAATTGTTGAAAAAGATGAAAAAAAAGGGTGTATCGACAGAAATGGCAAGGAAATTATAGAAATAAAATATGATGATATAGGAATAATTAGTCATGGATATATTCCCGTAATGAAAGATTTTAAATGGGGGTATTTTAATAAACAAGGTGAAAAGAAAATAGATTTTGTATTTCACGATGCCTATGAATTTAAAAATGGATTAGCACTTGTTCAATCAGGAGGCAAATTAGGATATATAGACCAGAATGGTAAAAATATAATACCATATAAATTTGATTATGCATCATCATTTGAAAATGGTTTAGCCGCTATAAGTTTTAGAGGAAAATACGGGTATATAGATACAAAAGGAGAATTTGTAATAAAACCTAAATTTTCTTTTGCATCTGATTTCAATGAAGGATTAGCCGCAGTTTCATTAAAGGATAAATGGGGATATATAAACAATGAAGGGGATATAGAAATAGAAATAAAATATGATTATGCAGAAGAATTTTATGATTCTATAGCTACAGTAGCAATTGGAGATAAATATGGTTTAATTGATAAAAATGGTGAAATAATTTTACCTATAAATTATGAAAATATAGGGATAGTTTTGGAAAATATGGTTTCCATTGAAGAAAATGAAAAATGGGGGATTATAGATAAAAAAGGACAGTATATAGTAAAACCTATTTTTGATGAAATATCTATAGTAACAGATGAAATAATTAGACTAGAATTAAATAATAAAATTGGATACATAAATAAACTAGGAGAGTATATAAAAGCAATATAATGTTAAATATTCAAATGAAACGGTAGAATGCTGAAATAGGAGGAAGTTCTATGAAAAAGATTAATTTAGTTGAAATTTTATTAGCTATATCTTCATTTTTATTAGTTATAAGTTTTTCTATAAAAATAGCTATTAATTTTAAAGCAATATATTATAAAGATATAACATATTTAAATATAGAACAAGATAATAATATGAAATACGAAGAGATAAAGCAAAATTACGATAACTTGATTGAATATTTGGTTAGTGATGAAAGAGAATTAGAACTTCCTTCATTCAAAACATCTGAAAATGGTAGAATTCATTTTGAAGAAGTGAAAAACATAATAAAAATATTTAATAATATTTTTTATATATCTTTGTTTATTACTATAGTTTTAAATATAATTTTCAAAAAAAATTATATTTTTTTATTAATAAATTCAATATTATTAGTGGTAGTACCATTTATAATATTATTATTTGTATATATTAATTATGATTTTGCATTTGATTTATTTCATAAAATATTTTTTAATAATGATTTTTGGATTTTTGATCCTGGGTATGATCCTGTAATAAATATTTTGCCTCAAAATTATTTCTTGCATGAATTGCTTTTTATTTTATTTATTATTTTAATATCTAGCTTAATTTCATTACTAATTTATTTTTTTAGAAAAAAGAAAGTAAATAGATAGGAATGAGTTGCAATTTGAAATAAATAAAATAATGTGTTAAAATCTTAAAGAATTAAAAAAAACAGTTTGGGGATGAGAATTTGTTAGAAATACATTTTTTGGTTGATTTGGCATTTATTTTATTAAGTACTAAATTTCTTGGTTTATTAACAAAGAAAATAAGAATGCCACAAGTGGTAGGAGCTTTAATAGCTGGTTTGATATTAGGACCATCGTTGTTAAATATAGTTCATGAAACAGATTTTATAATAAAAATGTCAGAACTTGGTGTAATAGTATTGATGTTTGGTGCTGGTTTAGAGACAGACGTAAAAGAACTAAAGAAAGCCGGTAAAGCATCTTTTGTTATAGCTGTTATAGGAGTTTTAATACCACTTTTAGGTGGTTTTTTGGTTGCTATATTTTTCAATAATGATGGAAGTGCATTTAATTTAAGTAATCAGAAACTTCTTGAAAATATTTTTATGGGAATAATACTTACAGCTACATCTGTTAGTATTACAGTAGAAACACTTCAAGAACTTGGAAAATTAAATACTAAATCGGGAACAGCAATATTAGGAGCTGCGGTTATAGATGATATCTTAGGAATAATACTACTAACTGTAATAACATCACTTACTGATCCTAAAGTAAATATTTACTTTGTATTATTTAAAATAGTTGCATTTTTCGCATTGGCTGTTTTAATAGGAATATTATTTTATAAATTATTTAATAGATTATCAAAAAAACATGGTAAAAAAAGAAGATTGCCTATTGTAGCTTTTTCCTTTTGCTTAATAATGGCCTTCGTAGCAGAAAAATATTTTGGAGTTGCGGATATAACAGGTGCTTATTTAGCTGGAATAATTATATCAAATACTACGCAAGCACGGTATATAAAAAGAAGAGTGGAAATAATGTCATATATGTTACTATCACCTATTTTCTTTGCAAGTGTTGGACTTAAAGCAACGTTTAGTGGAATGAATTTAAATCTTCTTATTTTCACAGTTTTGTTATTAGTAATAGCTATTTTAACAAAAGTTATTGGTTGTGGACTTGGTGCTAAAGTTTGTGGATATACAAAGGATGAATCCTTAAGAATTGGTGTTGGAATGATATCAAGAGGAGAGGTTGCGCTTATTGTTGCTAATTTAGGTGCCCAATATGGACTTATGAATCCTATATATTTTGCTCCTATAATAATAGTTGTAATAATAACTACAATAATAACTCCAATACTTCTTAAGGTAGTTTATTCTAAAACATCACCTGCAGATAAAGGATTAAGTATTTCTTAATATATTGACTTTGAAGATATAGTTTGTTAGAATAAAACTGTAATTAGTAAAGGAATCACATGACTGGCGGAAGTGGGTAAACCACAGGGAGTGTGATGATATAAGCCGACCGCCTGGGCACAAAGCTCAGGTGGTTTTTTGCATTTTGAGTTTTGTATTTTATGTCAAGGAGGAATAAAATGAAAACTTATCAGGGATTTATTTTAGGAACATGGAGGGAAATCGTAGATGTTAGAAATTTTATCCAATTAAACTATTCTCCATATTTAGGGGATGATGATTTTCTTGAAAAAGAAACGGAGAAAACTAAAGCATTATGGGGAAAGTGTAATAATATAATCCATGATGAAATGCAAACAAATCATATAAAGATAGACTTAAAAAATATATCAGGGATTGATAATATAAAACCTGGGTATATAGATAAGGATAATGAGTTAATAGTTGGGCTTCAAAGTGACGAGCCATTAAAAAGAATAATAAACCCATATGGTGGAATAAGAATGGCAAAGCAAGCACTAGAAGCTTATGGATATGAAATTGATGATAAATTAAATGAGATATTTAATGAATATAGAAAAACTCATAATCAAGGAGTTTTTGATGTATATACTGATAAAATGAAATTAGTTAGGAAAGTTTCTCTTTTAACTGGACTTCCTGATGCTTATGGACGAGGAAGAATTATAGGTGATTATAGAAGGATTTCACTTTATGGTATAGATTATTTAATAAATGATAAAGAAAAGTCATTTAAAAAAATAAAAAGTTTTTTAAATGAAGATGATATTAGGTTAAAAGAAGAAGTAAAAGAACAGATAAAAGCTTTAGAAAAAATTAAAAACATGGCGGAATCTTATGGTATGGATATAAGTAAGCCTGCAGAAAATGCAAAACAAGCTACTCAGTTTTTGTATTTTGGTTATTTAGCTGCTGTTAAAGAAAATAACGGAGCGGCAATGTCTCTTGGAAGAGTAAGTACCTTTTTAGATATATATATAGAAAGAGATATAAAAACAGGGATATTAGATGAGAAACAAGCTCAGGAGATTATAGATCAATTTGTAATAAAATTAAGAATGGTAAGACATCTTAGAACACCAGAATATAATGAGTTATTTGCAGGAGACCCTAATTGGATAACAGAATCAGTAGGAGGTATGGGACTAGATGGAAGAACATTAGTTACAAAGACATCCTATAGAATTTTAAATACACTTAATAATTTAGGGGAAGGTCCTGAACCAAATTTAACTATTTTATATTCTAAGGATTTACCAGATGAATTTAAAAATTATTGTAGCAAGATTTCAATAGAAACAGATTCTATTCAATATGAAAATGATGAGTTGATGAGACCTATATATGGTGATGATTATGCTATAGCTTGTTGTGTATCTGCTATGGAGGTCGGACATGATATGCAGTTTTTTGGAGCAAGATGTAATCTTGCAAAAGCATTATTATACTCAATAAATGGTGGAGTAGATGAGATATTAAATATAAAGGTTATTGATGATATTGAACCAATAAAAGATGAAATATTGGATTTTGATAAAGTATACGAAAATTATAAAAAGGTTTTAAAAGAGGTTGCAGATTTATATGTAAATACTATGAATGTTATACATTACATGCATGATAAATATGCTTATGAATCTTCTCAAATGGCTCTTCATGATGTGAATTTGAAAAGATTCATGGCTTTTGGTGTTGCAGGGCTTTCCGTTGCAACAGATTCATTAAGTGCAATAAAATATGCTAGGGTAAAGCCTATATATAAAGATGGAATAGCAAAAGATTTTAAAATTGAAGGTGAATACCCATGCTATGGGAACGATGATGATAGGGTAGATAACATAGCAGTAGATATTGTTAAGTATTTCATAAAAGAACTTAAAAAGCATAAAACATATAGAAAATCAATTCATACTCTTTCAGTACTTACTATAACATCTAACGTGGTTTATGGTAAAAAAACTGGGTCCACACCTGATGGAAGAAAAATCGGGGAACCATTTGCACCAGGAGCTAATCCTATGCATAAAAGAGATAAAAATGGAGCTTTGGCATCGTTAAATTCTGTGGCAAAAATTCCTTATGAAAATGTTTGTCAAGATGGGATATCAAATACATTTTCTATTGTTCCTGAATCTTTAGGTAAAGAAGAAAATAACAGAATTATTAATTTGAAATATATTTTAGATGGATATTTTTCAAAAGGTGGACATCATTTAAATGTTAATGTTATAAAAAAAGAAAAACTTATAGATGCTATGAATAATCCTTTTAAATATCCTAATTTAACTATTAGGGTGTCTGGATATGCTGTTAATTTCAATAAATTAACAAAAGAACAAAAATTAGAGGTAATAAATAGAACTTATCATGATAGATTAGCCTAAGGAGGGTATTATGGGTAGAATTCATTCTATAGAAACTTTAGGCCTTGTAGATGGACCGGGGATAAGATTTGTGGTGTTTTTTCAAGGGTGTAATCTAAGATGTAGCTTTTGTCATAATCCAGATACCTGGGATAAAAATGAAGGTCTTGAAATATCTGCAGAAGATTTAATTGAAAAAGCATTAAAATATAAAAATTATTTTAATGTATCAGGTGGAGGGGTTACGGTATCAGGTGGAGAGCCTTTGCTACAAAAAGAATTTTTAATTAAATTTTTAAAGCTATGTAAAAAAAATGGTTTACATACTGCTATTGATACAGCAGGTGTTGGAAATGGAGATTATGAAGAAATTCTAAAATATACAGATCTTGTTATTTTAGATTTAAAGCATGACAACAATGAAGATTATGAGAAATTAACTGGTTGTTCTATGAATGAATTCAATAAATTTAAACAGGTGCTTTTAAAGTCAAATTCAAGAGTTTGGGTACGGCACGTAGTTGTTCCTACATTAACAGATAATAAAATACATTTAAAAAAAATAGAAAAACAAGCTTTAGAATTTAAAAATTTAGATAAAATCGAATTTCTTCCATATCATACACTAGGAGTTTATAAATATGAAAAGATGAATATTCCATATAAATTAAAAGATATAAAACCTTTGATTAAGTAAAACTAGCTTTCTTATTAATTTTGACAAATGAAAAAAATGCATTATAATGAGTGAGGAAGAAAGAGTATATATTTGGAGGTTAATATGAAAACAGGCGTTGCCCAATATAGAAAAATTGCTTTAGATATAGCAAATAAAATAGTTAAAGGTGATATTTCACCAAGAGATAAAATAAGTGGTAGGTCTACTTTAGCAGGTATATATAATGTATCTCCGGAAACAATAAGAAGAGCTATAGCGCTACTTGAGGAAATGGAAGTAGTAATTTCTAATGTAGGAAGTGGCATACAAGTCAGGTCCATTTCTAATGCAGAAAAATTTATTCAAAAGTATAAAAACAATGAATATATAAATTCTACTAGAGATGATATTGTATCTATATTAAAAAAGAAAAAAGAACTTGATCTGGAACTTGAAGAAAATTTTCAAAAGATAATAGATTTTATAGAAAGATTTAATAATATATCTCCATTTGTTTTGATAGAGGTATCCATTTTAGAAACTTGTGTTTACATGGGAAAAAATATTAATGAAATAAGATTTTGGCAAAATACAGGAGCTACTATATTAGGTTATAAAAGAGCTGGAAATATTATAGTATCCCCAGGACCTAAGTACATATTTACTCAAGGAGATGTTATAGTAGTAATAGGAAATACAGATGTTTATATCAAAGTATGGAAATTCTTACATGAACAATAATAACATATATGGCAAAAATAAATTTATTAATATTAATAAATTTATTTTTTTTGGGGAATAATAATAAATATTATATCACTATTGATAATATCACTATTGATAATATTATCAATAGTGATATAATAAGAGTATAAAATCCAGGGAGGAATATGAATGGAAAAAATAGCAATAATAACAGATACTGCAGCTGATTTGTCAAAGGACAGTATTGATAAGTATAATATAAGAGTTTTACCTTTTAGAATAATATATAAGGACAGGGAATATAAAGACGGGGTAGATATAACTGCTGAGTATGTATATAGAAATTTATCTAAAGAAATGCCTAAATCTTCACTTCCATCTATGAATGATATGGATAAACTTTATGAAAATTTAGAAAATGAAGGATACACTCATGTTATAGCAATAACTTTGTCTAGTGGTTTGTCAGGAATATATAATGGCATAAAAGTAGTTAGTGAAAGTCATAATAAGATTAAATCTTTTGTTTATGATTCTAAATCTATATCAATGGGCGAAGGTGCTTTTGCTATTTATTGCGCTAGGTTAATTGAAGAAGGTAAAAGTTTTGAAGAAATTATAAATTCCTTAGATAGTTATAAAAAGAAGATAAAATTGTATTTTGTAGTAGGAACTTTAGAATATCTAAAAAAGGGTGGAAGGATCGGTAAGGTTGCCGGTACTATTGCAGAACTGCTAGATATAAAACCAATAATAAGTCCTTCCAATGAAGATGGAAAATATTACACATATGCTAAGGTTCGAGGAAGAAAAAAATCATTAAATGTTTTAATAAAGTTATCTAAGGAAATATCAAATGATAAAAAATATATAGCTTATTTAATGAGTGGAGATGCAAAAGAAGAAACAGATAAAATAGGAAAAGAAATAGAACAATTACCAAATATAACGAAAGTAATTTTAGGAGGAAATATAAGTCCCGTTTCTGGAGTCCATAGTGGACCTGGTTTAGTAGGCTTAGTTTTAGTAGAAGACGAGACGATTTAATATGAATATAGAAGTGGGAACTCGAGAAGAAGAAAAAAAAATATATGAAGAATATAAAAAACAACTTTTAGAGCTTAAGAAAGTAGAAACAGAGAGGGAAGCAGTAGGTCAAGTTTTTACAAAGGGATTGCTCCCAATTTATGTTCTTCATGTTTTAACAGAAGGTGCGACAAATGGAAATGATATTTCTCATAAAATTGGAGAAAAAACACAAGGAATGTGGTTGCCTAGTACAGGAGGAATATATCCCATTTTAAAAAGATTTGAAAAACAAGACTTGATAAAAGGCGAATGGAATGAGGGAAAGAAAAAGATATCTAAGATATATACTATAACAGAAAATGGTATGGAAGAGTATAATAACAAAAAAGTTTTATTGAAGAATAGAATAGATGAAGCACTTAAAGTGTTTGAAATAGTTCGCGAAGATTTATATGGCAATTAGGAGGTAATATGGAGCAGATTAAGTATTATAAAAAAAGTGAAGAAATAATGAATGCCATAACACATGGAATTGGTATGGGTTTATCAATAGCTGCATTAGTATTATTAATAGTATTTTCTAGTTTGCATGGAAATGCATGGCATATAGTAAGCTTTACTATATTTGGTGTATCATTAATAATTATGTATTCAGCATCTACTTTCTATCATAGTTTAACAAACCAAAAGGCTAAAAGAGTATTTCAAATTTTTGACCATTCATCCATTTATATTTTAATCGCTGGAACATATACTCCCTTTGTTTTAACTGTATTAAGACCGTATTATGGATGGGTTATGTTTGGAATAGTATGGGGTGGATTGATACTAGGAATATGCTTTCAAACATTGTGGCTTAATAAAAATAAGTATCTAGAAACAAGTATTTATATAATAATGGGCTGGCTTATTGTTGTTGATATAAAACCTTTAATAGATTTAATGCCATTAAACGGTGTTTTGTTCTTAATTTTAGGAGGAGTAGCTTATAGTATTGGTGCTATATTTTATTTAGTAAAAAAAATACCTTATAACCATGCTATTTGGCATTTATTTGTAGTAGCAGGAAGTATATGTCACTTTTTCTCTGTTTTATATATTTTAAAAATATAAAAGAATCTCTCCTTATTTTTAATTATTAAGGAGAGATTCTTTTATTGTTGTTTATTATAATATATTATATTCAATAAATTTTTCATTTCTTCTTTTGAAATTTTTACAGGATTTTTTATAGTAGAACCAAGCATTGAAGCATCAACTAAAATATCATTATATTCTAGAAAATCTTTTTCGGGTATATTTAATTCTTTAAAACAATTAGGTATATTTAAAGTTTTATTTATATTTATTATAGCTTGGATAAAATCCATTCCAATATTAGTTGATAATTCTTCTAATCTTCTTTTCACTTCTGAATCCCTAGAGTTAAATTTTAACACGTATGGCAGGGCTACAGCATTTAATAGACCATGACCTTCATTGTACCTTGCACCGAAGGCGTGAGATATACCATGAGCCATTCCAAGACCTACATTAGACAAAACACTTCCTGCAATGCATTGATATACGTGAACTCGTTCTCTGCTAGCTATGTCACCATTTGCATAAGAGATAGGAAGATATTCAAATAAACCTTCTATAGAGCTTTTGGCAATGGTTTCAGTATAAATATCTAGATTTTTATTTATATAGCTTTCAACTAAATGAGTCATAGCATCCATACCTGTTTCTGCTACTACGTTTTTAGGCATAGACAAAGTTATTAAAGGATCTAAAATAGCTATATCTGGGATAAATGCAGTTGATTTAAGCCCAACTTTTCTATTTAAATGTTTATAAGTAATAACAGCAGCTTTGGTAACCTCAGTTCCTGTGCCGGAAGTTGAAGGAATGGCTATAAGTTCAATTTTATGTCTTGTTTCTGGAAGGTTAACCAATGCGTTTTCAAAATTAAGTTCTTTGTATTCATAAAATAATGACATAACTTTAGCTGCATCTATAGCAGAACCACCACCAACTGCTATTAAAACCTCGGGATTAAATTCATTCATTTTATTGACACCATTTAGTACTATATCAGTTCCGGGATTTTTTTCAACACCAGAGAATATTTCATAGGTGCAATTAATAGACTCTAATATGTTGGAAATTTTATCAATAGTGCCGTTTTTAAACATGGAAGATCCGCCAGTAACAATAAAAGCTTTTTTAGCCTTTATTTTTTCTAAATAGTATATTGAATTTTCTCCTGTTATTATTGAATTTCCCATTAATTTTAATTCTTTCATATATATCACCTCGTTATTATTTTACAATATATTTTTGTAAATATATATATTTAGTTTTATTATTATATTTTTTATTGTATACTTTTATATGAGTTTAAGAAAATAGATATAATTTTGGAGGAAATATGGATTATTTAGTAGTTATTAATCAAATCGTTATTTTATTTATTATTATTATTGTTGGTTTTATTGCAAGTAAGAAAAATATTTTAAATAGTAACTTAAATAAAGGGCTTTCAGATTTATTATTAAATGTTACACTTCCTTTATTAATATTTACTTCATTTAATTTTGAATTTTCAAAAGATCTTTTGAAGACTTCATTAGAAATATTTTTAGTATCTTGGGTAATATTTATTTTTTCAATATTTTTTAGTAATGTTTTGTTTTATAAATACAAAGGTGAAAAGAAAGATATAATGAGATTT
>JBGUER010000090.1:0-12578 GCA_041821285.1 Clostridiaceae bacterium | reverse complement strand
CATACATAATAACTCTACTTTCTGAATTTCTTGCAGCCCTTCCTATAGTTTGAATTAAAGAAGTTTCACTTCTTAAAAATCCTTCTTTATCTGCATCTAAAATAGCAACTAAAGCAACCTCAGGAATATCGAGCCCTTCTCTTAAAAGATTTATTCCAACTAAAACATCAAAACTTCCTTTTCTTAAATCTCTTATTATCTTCATTCTTTCCATAGTATCTATATCAGAATGAAGATATTCAACTCCAAGTCCTAAATCTTTAAAATAATCAGTTAAATCCTCCGCCATTTTTTTTGTTAGCGTTGTAACTAATATTCTAAATCCTTGATCTATAGTATTGTTTATTTCAGTATATAAATCATCTATTTGACCTTTTGTAGGTTTAACTATAATGTTTGGGTCTAAAAGACCTGTAGGTCTTATTATCTGCTGTGCTATATTTTTACTATGTTCTTTTTCATATAAAGCAGGAGTAGCACTTACAAATACCAACTGATTTAATTTACCCTCAAATTCTTCAAAGGTTAAAGGCCTATTATCATAAGCAGATGGAAGTCTAAATCCGTAATTAACCAAAGTTTCTTTTCTAGCCCTATCTCCCCTATACATAGCTTTAACTTGAGACAAAGTTACATGGCTTTCATCTACAAACATAAGAAAATCATCAGGAAAATAATCAATAAGAGTTTCTGGAGGAGTACCCTTAGCTCTTCCATCTAATATTCTAGAATAGTTTTCTATTCCTGTACAATATCCAACCTCTCTTAACATTTCTATATCATAATTTGTTCTTTGTTTTAATCTTTGAGCCTCTAAAACTTTATCTTCACTCATAAGTTCCTTAAGTCTTATTTCTAATTCTCCCTCTATTTTATCAATAGATTCTTTTATTTTCTCCTCTGAAGTTGCAAAATGAGAAGCTGGAAATATAGATACACTATTTCTTCTTCCTATAATATCCCCAGTTAAAGGATCAAATTCACTTATTCTATCCACTTCATCTCCAAAAAATTCAATCCTTATTGCCCTATCTGAAAAAGAAGCAGGGAATATATCTAAAGTATCTCCACGAACTCTAAATGTTCCTCGAACAAAATTCATTTCGTTTCTTTCATATTGAATTTCAACTAATTTTTTAAGCACTTTATCTCTATTTATTTCGTTTCCTTTTCTAAAAGATATAGTAAGCTTTTGATATTCTTCCTTATTTCCAAGTCCGTATATACAAGATACAGATGCTACTATAATAACATCTCTTCTCTCTAAAAGTGACGATGTAGCTGCATGCCTTAACTGATCTATTTCATCATTTATTGAAGAATCCTTTTCTATATATGTATCCGTTTGTGGTACATAAGCCTCTGGTTGATAATAATCATAATAAGATACAAAATACTCAACGCAATTTTCAGGAAAATACTCTCTAAATTCAGAGCACAGCTGTGCTGCTAGTGTTTTATTATGTGCTAAAATCAATGTAGGTCTTTGAACTCTTTCTATTACATTAGCCATAGTAAATGTTTTTCCTGACCCTGTTACACCTAGAAGGCATTGAAAATCATCCCCTTTTAGCACTCCATCTACTATACTATTTATAGCATCGGGTTGATCTCCTGCAGCCTTATATTTTGAATGAATTTTAAATTCCATGGGCTTACCTCCATTAAACGTATGTTCTTTTATAATTTTACATCATATTAAATGTTTTTTCAAGTAAAAAAATACTAGCAGAATATATCTACTAGTATATCATAATTAATCATTTTTAAACTTATTTAATATATCTTTAAAGCTTTCCTCACTACCATCTACTTTTACTATTTTGCTCCTATTATTAATAGAAGCTAATTTTGGAACAAATACAATACCAAGTCTTTTAGTAGAATTCATCTTATTGTAACTAACTTCTTTTATTTCACCCTTAATAGTTTTTATCTTAAACCAAATAAAATTAATTCCGCTACTTTCTGCATCAAGTATATCTCTTTCTATTTCTATTTTGTTATTATTAACTTCAATTAGCAAATCTCCGCTCTTTATTCCCATCTCATAGGCTGGTGAATTTTTCAATACATGAAGAACAGAAAAGCCTTCATCCGTACTTACATATCTTGGTTTATCCTTTATTTCCCTATATTTAGAATATAAACTTAAACTTTCATGACCAAAAGGTGCAAATATAACTACTAATAATTTAAACCATATATTTATATATGCTATTTGAGCAAGTAAAAATAATATACTAGCATAAACCATTAGTAAAAGTCCTGAAGTTATAGGCTTTTTCTTTCTATCCATAGTAAATGATATGCTTTTATATCCAATAACACCATACAAAGGCACTAACATAATAATAGCTGCTAATAGCACTTCAGCAGTAACAGACAAATTAATAAGAGGCCACCATTTTGGCATAAGAACAGTATCTCCTAAAACCATATCTTTAGAATTTTGTAAGATAATAAATATAGTTACAGGAATAGGCCAAAATCTAGAATAGGAATATCCACCTACTATTTCATTATCCTGTTTTGAAAATACAGGCACTGCCCCTCTATGTCCATCTAATATCACAAGTATTCCTTCTGCAAAATGAATAACTGCAATAAGAGTCATAAGTGCAACAATATCAATACTTAGAAAATCTAAATTAGAATATACTTTGGGATAATATGGCTTTATTAATGAAATAATAATACTAATTAAACCTAGCGCAGCTCCAGAATAAGCAAAACATACAAACCTTGGCTTAATAAGCATAAATATCATAGATAAAACAAATATCAAATATATTGAAACATTATTTATAAAAGCTACACCTAAAACTGATAAAATAACACTTATTATACTTCCCGCAATAACTCCTATAACTACTTGGCTTATAGTAAGTTCAAAAGCTGTATTTTCATCTTTTCCTATTATCATTCTTTTCATCATTACTGTTCTCTTATTTCTTTTATATAGAATAAATCCCATAACCAAAATAAGCATAAGAACATATGGGTCTGCTAGTTCATAAGCTATCCCTCTTAATGTTAAAACTACTATACTCATCTAATGCACCTTTCCTTATTTATCTAATATACCCTTCATTAAATCTAAAGCTTTATTATATTGCGGATCTTCAGCTCTTGAATATTGATTTTCCAATAATTCTTCAGGATATGAAACCTTATATTCTGGCTCTATTCCTATACCATGAATATTTTCACCACTAGGGGTATAATATTTGGAAAATGTTACCTTGAGCGCAGTTCCATCACCAGTTTCTATTATAGTCTGAACTATTCCTTTTCCAAAACTTTTTTCACCAACTAAGGTAGCTTTTTCATAATCCCTTAAAGCTCCAGTTAAAACTTCTGAAGCAGAAGCAGAATTAGCATCAATTAATATTACCACAGGAAGTTTTAAATAATCACCACCATTAGATTCATACAAATTTTCATTTCCAGCATTATCAATAGTTGAAACTACAGTCTTATCTTTTTCTATAAAATTAGACGCAATATTTATGCATTCTCTAAGTCCACCACCAGGATTACCTCTAAGATCTAATATAAGTCCTTTCATTCCTTTACTATTTAAATCATCTAAATTAGTTTTAAAGCTTTCGCTACTATTTTCATTAAATATAGAAAGTCTTAAATAACCTATATTATCATTTATCATTTCAGACTCAACAGGATCTATAGAAATATTTTTTCTTGTCATAGTTAGGTCAATAGAGCCTTCACCTTCTCTATAAAACGTAAGCGTTACATCAGTACCTTCCTCTCCCATAACCTTTGATGATATTTCATTATCTTTTATATTAGATACACTTTCACCATTTACTTTCTCAATAATATCTCCTTGCAAAACACCTGCTCCCTGTGCTGGAGATCCATCATAAACAGTAGAAACATATATTTTACTATCTTTAAATTCCATAACTACCCCAATTCCTGTATAATACCCTGTAGTCATTTTATTCATTTCTTCATATTCATCTTTATTCATAAATACAGTATAAGGATCATTTAGTGCATTAGTCATACCCTTTATTGCACCTTCTACTAGAAGGTCTTTATCTACATCTTCATAATAAAATTTAGATAATAAATCTTCTACATAGAACATTTTACCAAAACTTTTATAATCTTCATATTGATTAACACCTAAAACTAAACTTTTTGAAGCTAAAAATATAGATCCTGCATTTGAAAAAACAAATGTTATTGAATTAGTAATAATGAGTAATATTACAGTTACTATTATCCATTTCTTTTTTGATTTCATCCTATCACCGCCTAAATATCATTATAAATTTTTTTTCTCATTATTTATTACATATGATAATCTTCAACAATTATAACCTTAGTAAAAAAAATTTGCAAAGAATTTTCTTTAAAAAAAAAGCAGGTTATCCTGCCTAAACTGATAAATATTTCTTTATTGATATTATACTTCCTATACACCCAATTAGTATTCCAAGAAATATAAAATATGGCATCATTGTTGTTAAAATATAATTTGGTTTCAATAAACTAGATATAATAAAACTTTCTGATATTTTATTGAAAATGTATCTGTATCCAAAGAAAAGAATTAAATCTCCTATAAATGCACCAATAAAACCAATAAAAGCGCCTTCTAAAATAAATGGCCACCTTATAAACCAATCTGTTGCACCAATATATTTCATAATTCCTATTTCTTTCCTTCTAGAATAAACTGATAGCTTTATGGTATTCCCAATTAAAAATAGAGAAACTCCTACCAAAATAACCAAAAGAATAATTCCAACCCACTTAGCTGTAGAAGTCACGTTAACAAGTAAATCTACTACTTCTTTTCCGTCTTTTATTTCCTGAATACCTTCAAGCCCTTGTAAAGATTTAACCACATCATCTACATGACTTGCATTTTTAACTCTTATAACATATGAATTTGGAAGAGGATTCTTTTCATCATATCCTTCTGTAAGCATTTCACCATCTTCACCTAATTGTTTCCGAAGCTTAACAAGTGCTTGCTCTTTTGTCTCTTCTTCATAACTTTTTATATATGTACTACTAGCTAATAAATCTTCTATCTCAGTCTTATTTTCACTTGAAATTTCATCCTGCATAAATGCCTTTATTTCAAGCCTAGCTTCTACATCTTTAAGTCCTATATTAACATTTAACATAGCTAGAATGAATATTCCTAAAATAAACAACGTAGCCGTTACAGTTCCAGCAGATGATACACTTAAAGCCTTATTTCTTTTAAAACTTAATCCAGCATCTTTTACAAAATAACTAAACGTATTAAGCTTCATAGCCATATCCACCTTTCATTTCATCTCTTGCTATCATTCCTTTTTCAACAGCAATAACCCTTTTTCTCATCCTATCTACAATATCTTTGGCATGAGTTGCCATAACTACAGTAGTTCCTGCACGATTAATATCATTTAAAACTTCCATTATATCAAGCGCAGTATCTGGGTCTAAATTTCCTGTAGGCTCATCTGCAATAAGAAGAGATGGATTGTTAACTATAGCCCGAGCTAACGATACCCTTTGTTGCTCTCCTCCTGATAATTCATTTGGAAAAGCTTTGTATTTATCAGAAAGCCCTGTAAGAGATAACACCATAGGAACCCTCTTTCTTATCAATCTTTCAGGAGCTTCGATTGCTCGCATAGCAAACGCTACATTTTCATATACATTTAAACTAGGAATTAATCTAAAGTCTTGGAAAACTACTCCTAATTTCCTTCTATAGTATGGGATTTCTTTTCTTTTAATAGAATTTAATTCATAATCATTAACATAAAGTTTACCTGTTGTAGGTTCTACTTCTTTTAAAAGCATTTTTATCATTGTTGATTTTCCTGCTCCACTAGGTCCAACCAAAAAAACAAATTCTCCTCTTTCTATTTCTATATTTATATTTGAAAGAGCTATAACTTTTTTATCATATACTTTACTAATATTGTCGAATTTTATCATAAAAACCTCCAGAATATACTCTAAAATATTCTTATTTTCAAAGTCTATTATACCATAAAAAAAACTAAATGTAAGGATATAAATACCCTTACATTATCATGTTAACTCAATCCTAAACTTATTAAAAGCGCTTCGTCAACCTTTTTTATATCTCTTTCAATCATATGGCCTATCTTTTCCTTAAGTCTTTTTTTATCTAAAGTTCTTATCTGCTCAAGTAAAACTACAGAATCCTTATTAAGTCCATATTCCTCAGAAGATACTTCTACATGTGTTGGCAATTTTGCTTTATTTATCTGAGACGTAATAGCTGCTACAATCACTGTGGGACTATGCTTATTTCCAATATCATTTTGAACAATAATAACCGGTCTTATTCCCCCTTGTTCAGAACCTACCACAGGACTTAAATCAGCATAAAAAATATCTCCTCTTCTCACTATCCCTATCATCTGGCATATCACACTCCGAAAGCATCATTTCATATTCTTTTAAAGTATCAAGAGCAAAATCATTTCCTTCCTCACTTAATCTAAGATTAATCTTAGCCATTTCTCTATAGCCATTTTCTAATTCTTGATTATTTTTAGTTTTTTGCCCTTTATAATATATTATTATGCCATGGCAAATAAATTCACCATTTTTTTCATTTATTTTTTTTAAATTTTTTATTTTTTCTAATTTGAGGTACATCATAAATTTTTTATTCAATGACATAATATAATCCTCCTACGGGTGTGAGTATATGTATAAGATTATTATATCTCAAAATAATACTATGTCAAAGCAGTTACTCAATTTTATTCTATGTAATATCAAACACAATTTCTAAATTTTGCTACATTTCCATCCTTTATATAGACATTAGGTATCCTTTTGCCTATCATGGTTAATATTTGGTGACTTATACTTCCAATATCTTTAGCAATATCTTCTGCATCACATTTCAAACCACTCTCCTTTCCTAACAAAATTACTTCATCACAATCTTTACACTTCTATATTCATAACATCTATACTACATTGGTCCACATATATACTTCCATAACCTATAGGATACCCTTTAAGAAGATTTTTTATGTGAACAATATTAGTTTTAATATTCAAAATTAATATTATTAATATCTATTATATATAATAATTATTCTTAAGTTAATTTTTTATTCCTTATATCATTAACAATAATAGGAAATTCATCAACAATCATAGATGCTGTAATAGAATCCATAGTTTTACCTAATTTATCTCCACAAGCACCATGAAAATAAACTGCTAATACCGCTGCATCTATTGCATTATAACCTTGAGCTAAAAAAGATAAAATAAATCCTGTTAATGAATCTCCCATACCTCCAGATGCCATCTTACTATTTCCACTTGAATTAACATAAGTAAAATTTCCATCAGTAATAATAGTCCTATGCCCTTTTAAAACAACGATCACCTTATAATCCTTTGCAAATTTTTCAGCTATATTTATCCTGTTTTTATTTACATATTTTAAATCATATCCAGATATCCTAGCCATTTCATAAGGATGCGGAGTTATTATAATATTATTACTAGCACTTTTTAAAATATCAGCTCTTCCTTGAAGCACATTTAAAGCATCTGCATCTAAAACTAAAGGACAATCTGTTTTTTCAATAATCTCTATTAGTCTTTCATATGTACCTTCGTTATTTCCAAGACCTGGCCCCATAGCTATTGCATTAGCACTTTTAATTAGCTTGTTTTTTCTATATACATCCTGAAGAGAAATAACCATAGCTTCTGTAAGTTTTATAGATAAAGCAAGTTTAACCTCCTCATTAGTTAATAAAGATGTAAGACCTGCTCCCCCTTTTACTGTAGCCATAGTAGTTAAATATGCAGCGCCAGAATACCCGTCGCTCCCTGCTATAACAACTACTCTTCCAAAGTCTCCTTTATTGCTATAATTATTTTTTTCCTTTAAATGCTCTTTTATATAATCTTCTGAAACTATATATCTATTTTCTTTAAACATTTCTAAGGCACTTTCAACCATCCCAATAGATCTAACGCAAACTTTGCCTGTATAATTTTCCTCTTCATTATTTAAAAAACCCATTTTATATAACCCAAGAGTTATAGTTTCATCAGCTTTTATAGATACATTTAGTGCTTGTCCAGTATCCCCATTTAAACCTGAAGGAATATCTATAGCATATATGTATGCTGCTTTATTATTAATTATTTCTATAGTTTCCTTATATATACCTTCCACATTTCTTGACAAACCTGTTCCAAAAATGCAATCTATAGTGCAATCTGAACTATTTATTATATTTTCTAATAAATATAAATCTTCTTGACTTTTTATACCATTTACTTTAAGTCCCATATTTTTAACTATATTATAATTTATCCTGCACTCTCTTGATAATTTATTTTCATCACCAATTAAAAACAAATCTATCTTTTTATTTCTATTAAAAAGATGTCTAGCTAACGCAAACCCATCTCCTCCATTATTTCCTCTTCCACAAACTATAGCAAAACTATTAAATTCATCATTAATACTAGTCAATATATTTATTACAGCATTTTCCATTAAAACAAGCCCATCAATACCTATTTTGTCAATACAGTATTTATCCATACTAGCTATACTAGCTACACTAGAAAATCTCATTATAAAACCTCCAAAATTGCATAAGCTATTGCATTTTCTTTGCTATGGGAAATAGATAAATGTATTTTATAATTTCCATAACTTTCTGCTATTGTTTTAGCCTTATTCATAAGCTTTACGTAAGGTTTTCCAATATCATCTTTTAATATAATAATATCTTTAAATGAAAATCCTCTAAATCCAGTTCCTAAAGCTTTAGCTACTGATTCTTTCGCCGCAAATTTACCAGCCACACTTTCCAATCTTAATGATTTATCCTCATATCTATATTCTTCTTCATTAAATAACGTTTTTATAAATTTATCATTTAGAGCTTTTTCTACTCTTTTTATTTCTATAATATCTGTTCCCACTCCTACAATCATTATCTCACCTCATTTACATTTTACACTTTTATAGGTAATGGTGAAAGGAAAAAGTAAACTTAGAAAACAAAATATAATTTCCTAAGTTTATAGTTTATATGTATTTAATTTATAGCTATTTCTAACTCTTTAATATCATAATCCGAAGCAAAATCATCTACATATTCACCTATAACATCCACAATATGAATAGGAGATACTGTATTTTTCCATAGTAATTTATTTAAGTTTTGGACTTTATGTCTATAAGGACTAATATTTTCGATATAATTCCTTTCAATATTAAAAATTATGCCATCTTTACTATCTTGTCTTTCTACTTCTATACCATATGACTGAACATACACCATCTTTACGTTAGAATATAATTCCATACTTTCTTTAATTAAATGGTAACTATAATTATAAATAATTTCTTCTACCTGTTCTGTCTTTCTCATATCCTCAACAATAACCATAATATTACCCCATCCCTTATAAACTATTTATTTAAACCAACATAACTATTCTATCAAAGTAAACTCTATTATTATGTCGTTTTAAACAATGAAACAATATTTTTTTATCTACTTTATAGTATAATTATTTACAATATTCCTTATTTTATTGAACTAATCTTAAAACTAATTTATAATATTATATAAAGATAGGAGTGATACTATGCCAGATATATTAATACTTGGTGGCGGTCCAGCAGGTTTTTATGCAGCCTCAACCATAAGGAAAAAAAATGTAGAAAAAAGTATAACTATAATAACAAAAGAATCTATTCCTGCTTATTATAGACCACAACTTTCAAACTATTTAGCTTTAAATGAGAATAAAGACTATCTAATAAAAGATAGAAACTGGTATGTTGATAATAAAATAGATATTATTACTGATAAAAAAATTTCTAAAATTAACACAAATGAAAAATATGTTGAATTAAATGATGATAAAATTTATTTTGACAAACTTATTTTAGCAAATGGAGCTAGCAATTTTATTCCTCCTATACCTGGAGTAGAAAAAAAATCCGTATTAGCTTTAAGAACAAAACAAGATGCTGAAACAATAAAAAACTATATGACAAATTCAAAAAAAGCCATAATAGTAGGCGGCGGTCTCTTAGGTCTAGAAGCAGCAGTTTCTATGATAAAAAAAGGATTAGATGTAACAGTAATAGAAAAAAGTGAAATTCTTCTTCCTAGACAACTAGATACTGAAAGTTCTAAAACGTTTTTTAATATAATACAAAACTCAGGAATAAAAGTACTTTGTGGCACAAGTATAAAGCAAATCAATGGAAATGAAGAGGTAAAATCAGTTATATTAGAAAATAATGAAGAACTAGAATGTGATCTACTACTGTTTAGTATAGGAATAAGGTCAAACATTAACATAACAAAAGGAACCACTATTGAATGTAATAGAGGAATACTAGTTAATGATAAAATGGAAACTTCCATTTCAGATGTTTATGCCTGTGGTGACGTAGCTGAATTTAATAATATAGTTTATGGTAATTGGACAGCTGCTATGGAAATGGGTAAAATAGCAGGAAATAATATTTTAGGAGAAGAAACATATTTTAAAGGATTTACTTTATCTTCTGTTTTTAATGGGTTAGACACTTCAATATTTTCTATAGGAGATGTTTGCAGCCAATATGAAGAAAAAGATATTCTTGATTTAAGCATCCTAGAAAATAATATAATAAAAAAATGTTTCTTTAAAGATAACATTTTAAAAGGTGCTATATTAATAGGAGATACTAAAAAATCCGTTAAATTAATCTCCGGAATAAAAAAAGCGATTAATAAAGAAGAAGTAGCATCTATTTTTAAATAAATATAAAAAACATAAAAACAAGGTGAACTTAGTTTATTCACCTTGTTTTATAATATTTATACTATATTTTCTTCTCTATTTCTTGTTCCAAGTAGTTGAAAATCATCTCCTACTACTTCAGCTATATATTTTTTAACTCCATTTTTATCCTCATAATTTCTAGTTTGGAGTCTTCCAGATACACTTATAAACCCTCCTTTTTTTAGGTACTGACAAATAACCTCAGCTTTTCTACCCCAAAGGACTACAGGTATAAAGTCTGTTTCTCTTTCCCCTTTTTCATTTTTAAAAGGTCTATCAACAGCTATTGTTATCTTTGTAAGTACCTTTCCGCTATCCTCAAATTTTTTTAGTTCAGGATTTCTTGTAACTCTTCCCACTACAACTATCTTATTCATTTTATACCTCCATCTATAATAAACTATTTAAATTATTACCCAAAATTTTTTATTTAAAACATATTTAATAAAAATATGATATTATAAAATTAAAGTTATTAATTTATTGGGGGGACTTGATATTATGTTATCCATGAATAAAAAATGCCATGAAGATCTTCGATACCTAAAATTACTTGCTAAAAATTTTCCAACAATAACTTCTGCTTCTACAGAAATAATAAACTTACAAGCTATACTAAATCTGCCTAAAGGAACTGAACACTATATTAGCGATATTCATGGTGAGTATGAATCTTTTACTCATATTATAAATAACGCTTCAGGAGTAATAAAAAGGAAAATAGAAGACACATTTAAAAATACTATAAGCGTAAAAGGCAAAGAATCTCTTGCTACATTAATATACTACCCAGAAGAAAAATTAGAAAAGATAAAATTACAAGAAAACAATCTAGATGATTGGTACAAACTAACTCTATATAGACTAGTAGAATTATTAAAAACTATTTCCTCAAAATATACCCGATCTAAAGTAAGAAAATCTCTTCCAAAAGATTTTTCTTATATAATAGAAGAATTACTTCATGAACAAGGTAATTACGAAAACAAAGAAGCCTATTATAATGGAATAATAAACACCATAATCGAAATAAAATTAGCTGATAAATTTATTATATCTATTTGTAACGTAATACAACAATTAGCTATTGATAGACTTCATATAGTAGGAGATATATATGACCGAGGACCAGGTGCAGAAATTATAATGGATAAACTCATGAATTTCCATTCCATTGATATAGAATGGGGAAATCATGATATATTATGGATGGGAGCAGCCTCAGGTTCCTATGCATTAGTAGCAAATGCGCTACGAATAGCATTAAAGTACGGAAATTTATTTACGGTAGAAGAAGGTTATGGAATAAACCTTCTTCCTTTAGCAACTTTTTCTATCGAAACCTACAAAAACGATAATTGTTCTAATTTCATTCCACTCCAAACCAATGGAGAAATAAACAAAATAGATATATCTTTAATAGCAAAAATGCATAAAGCCATATCTATAATTCAGTTTAAACTAGAAGGAGCAATTATAAAAAAACATCCAGAATTTGATATGGAAAATAGAAAACTACTTCATAGAATAAATTATGACGATAAATCCATAGATATAGATGGTAAAATTTACAAATTAACTGATGTAAATTTTCCAACTATAGACAAAAACAATCCTTATGCTTTAACTGAACAAGAAGAAATACTAATAAGGCGATTATCTCATAATTTTAAAATAAGTGAAAGATTGCAAAAACATGTTAAATTTCTTTACAACAACGGAGG
>JBGUER010000089.1:0-12658 GCA_041821285.1 Clostridiaceae bacterium | reverse complement strand
GTGTTAAATTCATTTTCTCGTACATGCTTTTCTTGCTCTATTGAAGCATTTCTTCTTTCATATATTGCCTCATCAGCCATTTTTAAGATTTCTTCTCTAGCTTGTGCCTCTAATGCCCTAGCTGTTTCTTTACTAGGACGAATAGCAAGTATAGAAAGTCCTAAAATTTCAATTCCGAAAAAATTTATTTCTTCATTCTTTCTAATAATATTTAATATACCTTGAGCTAAAGTTTCACTAGATTTAATAGCATCCTTAAGCTGCATTTCTTCAAGGGTTCTTTTAGTTAAAACTCTTACAATATTTACAACCTTTTGTTGGAGCTTTTTAGGATCATCAGATGCATATCCTTTACCTTTCATATCAAGAGAATAATTTAAAAGTTTAACTATCTTCTTTTGATTAACAATTCTAAATGTAATTTGTCCTTGCACTGAAACAGTTTGAAAATCAGATGTAACCTCTTCAAAAATAAAAGGTGCATCTATACTTCCAACAGGGACAACCTCTATGGAAGTAGATTGAACATAATAATAAAAAGATAATCCTTCTCCTTCTCTAACTATTTTACCATTTCTATACTTTAGTACGTATTCACTTGGCTGAAATTTTATGAATCTAAAACCAAACATAACATTGCCCCCTTATTTTTTTAATATTAGATTTGCTTTTCTATTACAATTAAACAAGTACTATCTGGAAGTTTTATAGCATTTTTATTTAAATCAAATAATTCAATTTTGCTAGCTAATGCTATGGAATAACCATCTTGCAAGAAATGTTTAACTTCTATTAATTTTGCTTTTTCTCCAAATAAATATTTAATAAAATCCTTATACCCACTAGGAGTAAAATATCCAAACTGTTCATTTATCTCATGAATATAAGATTTTTCTCCCCATGTATAAGTATATAAAAATTCCATAGCATCATTTACACTCATAACTACTTCATTTTGCCCGATTAATTCATATTCAATATCTCTTCCTTTGAAATCTTCAGCGTATCTTTTTAGAAAATCCATACCTTCTTGTGATAAAAATTTTATTATCCTCTTCTGATCCACAGGTTCAGTCATAATACCATCTCGAATAATAATTCTTCCACCAACTGATAGAATTGAAAATGCGCTTTTTAAAGCTTTTGCTAAAGTTTCGAAATTGAATTTTTCACCATTTAATTCAATATAAGAAAATAATTCATGCAAAACAGAGCAAAATATTATAGTATCTACACTTTCCTTTTCTATATATTCACCAAGATTTAACGCATCTCCGTATAGTACATTCCATTTCTTTTTCTCAATATATTTTTTCTTTTTTAAATTATCTAAAACATTATTAGATATATCAACTCCACAAACTTTCTTGTGGGGATACCTTTCTTCTATAATATCCATAAGAGCTCCGCCCCAAGGCCCAATATCTATTATACTATTTCCATTTATATAATCTAAAATGATTTTTTTATAATCTATAGATTGATTCATTGTTTTAAGATAAGATTTTTCCTCATAAAATCGATCATATTTATCTTTTCTAAAACCGAATAAATCAAATAAAAGAATAATAGCCTTTTCATAAAGCAAATCTGTTTTTTCAGCTTCTGTGCAAAATTCAATAAGCTTTCTAGATGCATCTGAAAATCTAAAATTAAAAAATACAGTGTCATCTAAATCTTTGTTATATACTACTTCATGAGATACATGAATATTTTCTTTATAATTTCCATCTAAAATATCCTGAATTTCAATTTCCATAAGATATTTTTCTATTATTCTTTTTTTATAAATATTTACACATTTATTCTCTTCATACTGATAATAAATTTCCTTCATGAAATTTTCAAAACTTATATGCTTAATATTATTTATTTTAATTTGCTTTGATATTATTAAAAATATTTTTATAAATTCCTCAAAGGAAAAATCATATAGCGCAGCTTCAACATACCAAAAATCAGCCAATTCAAATAGATTGATTATTATTTCTTCTATGTTGTTATCCACAACCACCCTTTTATATTCCCCATCAAAATCTTCTCCATTTTTAATGGATACTGACCTTAACCTTTTTATTCTTTCCTTTATATCATACTAATTTTCAAAATTACCATCCAAAATCAGGGTTATCATATCTTGAACCTGTTCCTTTATTTCCTTCCATATTTGTTTATTTACAGATGCTATAATACAATAATTTAAAACATATATGATTTCTGAAAGTTCTTTCTTATTTATTTTTTTATCCTCTATTAGCTTGTAAAGAACTCTATTTTCTGATAAAGGTACTTCACCCCTTAAATACTGACCTATCATTCCATGAGGTAATATTAAATTGTATATTATCATTTTTATATTATTATCTTGTTCCTTTGAGTTTACATTTAATTATTTTGTAAAAAAATAAATGCATTAAATTTTTATGCATCCATTTTCCCAATTATCTTAATTTTATTTTACAATTTCTAATATGTCCCTCACATTACTAACAATATATGTAGCACCAACTTTTTTTAACTCTTCATATGAACCATATCCGTAAGTTACACCAACACAATCAATATTATTTTCCCCTGCACCTAACACATCATGTTCTCGGTCACCTATCATTAGTATTTTTTTGGGGTCTAATTTATGTTTTTTTATCAAGTAGTTTATAACTTTTGACTTTTCATCTCTTGACCCATCTAATAAACTTCCTACCACTTCCTCAAAATACTTGTCCATTTCAAATTTTTTTAGAATTTTTTCAGCATAAACAGTAGGTTTAGAAGTAGCAACAAATAAATTAAATCCCTGAGATTTTAAATTTTCTAATACGTCTTTTACACCAGAATAAACTTTATTTTCATATAGTCCTTTTTCTTTATAATAATCTCTAAAAAACTTAACTGCAAGATTTGCTTTTTTTTCATCAAATCCGTAATATTCCATAAAAGAATATACTAAAGGTGGTCCAATAAATCTTGATAAAGAATCTATATTTTCAACTTTTATTTGAAATTTATTTAGTGAATATTCTATAGCGTTTATTATTCCTTCTTTACTATCTGTCAAAGTTCCATCTAAATCAAATAAAATATATTTATATTTCACAAAATCCCATCCTTTGCATTTTAAATTTTTTAATTTTAGTTTTACTGAACCGTCCCCATGATATATAATAACAATAGTAACCTAAGGGGGAATTAAAATTGAAACTATTATTTTTTGATACGGAAACCACTGGTTTAAGACCAGGTAGCATATGTCAACTTAGTTATATCGTCGTTGATACAAATGTAAAACCATCAACCACTACAGGCAAAAATATATTCTTTACTGTTGATTTTATTGAAGAAAGTGCAGAAAAAATTCATGGTTTTAGTGTTGAAACTCTATATGAATTAAGTGGTGGAATGTATTTCGAAGACCTATTAGAAGACTTTTTAATCGATTTTCAAACAGCAGACATGCTTATTGGTCATAATGTAAATTTTGATATAAAATTCTTAACTTATGAATTAGAAGGATGTGGAGAAGTATTTACTCCTAAACATACATTTTGCACAATGAATTATTACAAAAATATCTGCAATATGAAAAATAGCAAAAATCAAATAAAATCTCCTAAACTTCAAGAAGCTGTTGATTTTCTAAATATTAGCAAATCCCAAATAGAAAACAAAAGTAAAGACTTATTTGAGGAAAATGGTGATTTCCATGATGCTAGATTCGATACTACAGCCACTTATTTATTAGTTACAGAAGGCATAAAAAAAGGTTATATACCTAAAGGATATTTTTCTGATATTATTAAAAGCAATAAATAATATCACTGTAAGTCCATAGCTTTTTTCTTCACTAAGAGGAATAGACATTAATGCATCTATTAATTGTATTTTTGTTATTCCTCCTTTTTTCAAGAAAATCATCATTAGAATTATTTATCTTTAAACTAAAAACATTGAAGGTATAAAATCAATTAAAGTATGGGTTACGGTTGTTGACAATATATTATTATCTCTTGTATATAAATAAACTAAATATATATGGATTAAAAAAGTAACTAATAAATGAGCCCAATCATATATAATAAAATCTATAAATGACATATTAGCCAATATCATTTGAAAAGGTATGTGCATTAGTGCAAACATTATTCCTACAACTAATATACTAGCCCATTTATTCTTTATTAATCCTTGTATCCTAGTTTGTATAAATCCTCTAAAAGCTATTTCTTCTACAAAAGCTATATGCACAAAAAAGTATAAAAATAGCCAAAAACAATCTGCCAAATTTAATACTCTTGCTCCTTGAGTTATATTTATTATTATTGAAGGTAACACAAATGGCAATGAAAATATTATTCCTAAAATAATAGACTTTAAATTTTTTCTAGCTTTCATTCCTAAACTTTCAAATTTCTGATTTTTAATTTTTATTGTGAAAAATATTGGTGCTAAAGCTAAAATGGATATAGGAAAATAAAACAGGAATTTATATAATTGCTTATTTGCAATATTTCCACTTAAATCCCCATATAAGCTTGTTTTAAACATTATCAATCCAAATAAAAATATAAGCAATGAATAATAAAAATAATATACTATAGAAATAATTCCGTCCTTTTTTTCAAATTCTTTTGTCTTTTCATAAAAATCAACACCAATAACACTTTTAAAATTTACCATACAAATCGCCACCTTCAATTTTTAATATATATTTTTTTATTATATCATACCTTTAGAATATATTAATAAAATAGAGGTTAAAATAACTTTATATATCCATTATATTAAATTAAAAAGGAGTGTATTCTATGGATAATAATAAAAATAGAAAAAAAAATAATGACTTATCAAATTCAGAAAAAAGAAAAATGTTTCCTAAAGATGGAGGAGATATTGGAATAGCAAATGGTGAAAAAATAGATGCAAATAATAATAAATTTACTAAAAGGTCTAAACTGTCTCATAATAGATAAAACATTATAAAAAATAACAAGTCATAAATTTATGACTTGTTATTTTTATATTCTGAAATTCTTAATTATTTTTTATTTTTATTGAACCGTCCCTATCATATTCACCATATTCGCAGCCACCATTTTCACCCTCAAATTCTGCTGTAAGTTTAAATTTTCCAGCTTGTTTTTCATATAATTTTATAGTTCCTTTAGCCGTTCCACCATTTAATAAATAATTATGTTTTTTCTCTCCATCTGGGTTTTCATAATTTACTAAAAGCATATCCTCTTTATTACAAGTAAAATCAACTTCTAATTTTGATTTTCTGTTTGTTGATGTTACTACCCACTGAACATTATCTTCATGTTCATAAAATTTATATTTTTGTTTAGATCCAGTCCAAAATTTAGAAAAATTATATTCATATGATTTACCTTGATAAAAAAATTTAGTTAATATTTTTCCATTTAATTCTTTACCCATTACAACAGGACAACCTCCCCCAATGTCAAGGCTTGTACTGTCTAATGATTCTTCACTATCTTTATATTTTATATTATTACAATTTAACCATATCCAAGGACTTGTATAGTCACAGCCCCAATTTTTATCTTGATATCCATAGCTTTTAGATGGAATAATATCATATATTTCCCCATCTAATTCTACTTTACCTTCAAATTCTGATTTCATTCCTTGTGCATGCCAATACATGTCAAAAGCATTTATTTTCCTAAAAAAACTAGATGACCCAAAGCCTACATCAAACTGAAGTTTTTTATCTATTTTTAAATCCCATTTCATTGACCCTGCATCACTCATAAACTCAGGATGATTTTTTATTTCTTGTTTTGTCTTTGAAACACTACCTTTTATTTTACTTTCTGTAAGAATATTTTCTTCTATTTTTAATTCAAGTTTTTCTTTTTTATATTTAAGTGATTCTATTCCATAAAAATCATGAATTTGTTTTTTATTTTTTCCCCAAGCACCAGCCTTTATCATTACATATGATGGTTTTATATCTTTTTCTTTATTATCTTTAAGTTGTCCTAAAATAGGATACTCTCCACCCAAATTAGGATTAATAACAAAATATTCAATGAAAAATTGTTTTTCTTCTCCTGTTTCTTTATGATACCCTGTAAAAGAATGCCACCACCAGTCATATCCCCTTGTGTTAAGTTTTTTGTTCTCTAACATATAAAAATTCTTCCTATTTTCTTTCATACTATTACCACCTTATATATTCGCTTATGTTAAATAGTATCAAAACTCCTATCCTATAAATATATTATAACCATTTAATATACAAAATTCCATTTATTAAATAAAAGTATTTTTTATAACCTATTGAACTATTAGACTTCCTCTATTATTATTAGATATGTTAATTTAATAAATATAAAACAATAAATGAGGTAACATATGACAAAATCAACTAAACTTACAGAAGGTAACATAACAAAATCAATAATAAAACTTGCCATACCTATAATGGGTACATCCTTTATTCAAATGGCTTATAATATGATAGACATGATATGGATTGGAAGAGTTAGTAGTGATGCAGTAGCTGCCATCGGGACTGCAGGTTTTTTCACATGGTTTGGCATGTCATTAATTTTGATTCCAAAAACTGGAGCTGAAATTGGTGTAGCACAATCAACTGGCTCTGATAATCACAATGCAACTAAACTATTTATAAAAAACACTATACAAATAGATATAATACTGGCTATTTTATACGGATTATTTATTTTTATCTTTCGCAACCAACTTATCGGATTTTTTAAACTTGGAAATGATGCAGTTAATAAAATGGCTATTGATTACCTATTAATAATAATAATCGGATTCCCATTTTATTTTATTTCTCCTGTTTTAACTGGTATATTTAATGGCTCAGGCGATAGTAAAACTCCATTTAGAATAAATACATTAGGTCTTGTTATTAATATTATTTTAGATCCAATATTAATTTTAGGTTTTGGTCCAATTCCAGCCTTAGGGGTAAAAGGTGCAGCTATAGCTACAATACTTGCTCAATTTTTTGTATCCCTTTGTTTTTTTATTACAATAAAAAGTCAACTAATATTATTTTTCAATATCCATATATTCGAAAAATTAGATATAGACTATATTAAAAAGATATTCAAATTAGGTTTTCCTTCTTCTATACAAAATGGTGCTTTCGCCTTTTTTGCAATGCTTATAGCACGTTTAATTGCTGATTGGGGTACTCTTCCTATAGCAGTCCAGAAAGTAGGCTCTCAAATAGAAGCTATTTCTTGGATGTCAGCATCTGGATTCGCTACTGCAGTTTGTGCTTTTATTGGGCAAAATTATGGCGGTAAAAAATGGGATAGAATTAGAAAAGGTTATTTTATTTCACTAGGATTAGTTAGTATTATTGGTATAGGCGCTACTTTTATACTAATTGTATTTTCCAAACCAATATTCTCTATATTTATACCTGAAAAAGAGGCTATTAGCTACGGAGTAGTTTATCTTAAAATCCTTGGGATATCTCAATTATTTATGTGTGTAGAAATAATATCCGCAGGTGCTTTTAATGGCCTTGGCAAAACATTGCCACCTGCTATAATAGGAATTCTTCTTACAGGTAGCAGAATACCATTATCCCTTATTTTAGCTTATAAATTTAATTTAGGGTTGAATGGTATTTGGTGGAGTATAAGTATAACTAGTATATTTAAGGGAATTATATTAACTTCTTGGTTTCTTATAAAATTAAGATCCATTCCTAAAATACCTATCGAACCCTATACTAAACTTTAATCCACTTAGAGAAATAAGAAGTTGAGACGGAAGGTAAAACAACCAAATAAATTGAAGAAAAACTTGATTCATGGTATATATATGTGGAAAATAAATTAAATTATTAGTTACATTATATACAGCAACAGAAATATCACATAAAAGAAATAAAGTCATACCCCATCTTATTATATAGTTATTAGGACATGGATATGATTTATTTTTATATGCTTTTATAACAGAAGTTAATAAACATATAGCATAAAATAAAGAAACAGGAAATATGTTTTCAACTTCACCATAAAATAATTTCATAAAATAAATACTGATTAAAATGATAAACGCAATAATAAATAAAAAGATAATATTTCTAATAATTTCCCCTCTTTCATACCTAATTAAATATATTATTTGAACAATGCAAAATAATATTATCCCAATAATATATTTATCTAAAAAAAGTAAGCAAAGATCTGCTAGCACAGTAAAGAATAAACCTAACCTTAATAAATTCAAATCAACTTTACTAATAGATGTATTGGAATATAAAAAAGATATAAAAAAACACAATATTATTGAAATATATTTTAATATATCGGTATTTATAAATGAATTTTTGTTGCTAATATCTAAAAACAGAAAACTTATATATATCATAATAATAATATTAATATTCCACCAGACAATTTTATTCTTCAATTAATTCCCTTCTTTATTTTTTATCTACTATTAGGATACCTAATTATTTTATATTTATGAAGATTTATTAATTATTGGTCTTATTAAAGTTATTATTATCATAGCAAATATAATTCCTATACCAGAAGTTAGTAGAGAACCTAGCGTACTAACTAATGCAGTTGTCCAATTCCCATATATAATACCATCTGTTAAAAAATATCCCAATAATGATATTATAGAACCTACTAAAAAACCAACTAAATTCTGAACAAAACTATTTCCTTCCTTATTATTCATAAAAACAATTTTTCCAACTACATATCCCTGTAGTCCCTTTATTATAAATGTAGGTATAGCATAAATTGGCATCAACATAAGATCAAATAGGGAACATCCTATAGCCCCAGCCCATCCAGCTTCTGATCCAACAAGTACTGCTGATATAAACAGTACCGTTGTTCCTAAATGAACCATACTGTTTGGTCCTAAAAATGGCAATGGAATACGAATAAAAGTAGCTGCAAAACACAGCGCTGAAAGTAAACCAATGCGAACAATTTTTTTAGTTGTCATAAAATCACCTTTCCTTTTACTAAATAATGTATTTATACTAAAAATACAATTAAATCAAACAACTTGCAACCGTACCGGTACGAATTGCAATAAATTTACTGAACCGTCCCCATATTGACAAATATAATAGTTATGTTATTATAACTATTATATTTGTATAAATACTATATATTGGAGGAACAGAAACAATATGAATAAAAATACTACGCATACAGATGATATATCTAGTTTGCTAATAAAATTAATTCCACTTGTAAGAAATAATGTGTTAAGAAAAGTTAATCATAAAAACAATATTCCATCAGGTTATTTTAAGATTTTATTTTCTATAAACAATAATGGCAAAATGACTATTTCAGAATTATCAAAAAAACTTAATATCACCAAATCAAACATTTCACCTATTATTAAATATTTTGAACAAAAGGGCTTGATAAGTAGAGTATATGACCAAACAGATCGACGATATATAAATATTGAATTAACAGAAACAGGTGTTGACTTTGTAAATCAATATATGTATGAAATTAATTTATATATTGAAAATATATTGTCCTCATGTGAGAAAGATACATCTGAAGTATTATTAAATTCATTATTAAATATACACAAAATATTAGGATAGAACAGGAGCTTTAAAAATGAATGAAAAAAGGATAAAAATATTAAGTCAAGATAAAATTGAATTAGCATTATTTAAATTGTCTATGCCTGCAATAATAGGCATGCTAGTAAATGCAATATATAATGCAGTAGATACAATGTTTGTAGGATGGATTGGTACATCTCAAGTAGCTGCAGCTACTGTGGTTTTTCCACTTTTTATGTTAATAAGTTCAATTGGTTTATGTTTTGGAGTTGGAGCCGCATCTTATATATCTAGATTGCTTGGACAAGATAATTATGATGAAGCTAATAAAACCGCATCAACATCTCTTTTTAGCAGTTTTTTTGTTGGAGTTATTTTTACTATACTTATAAGTTTTAACTTAGAATTTGTACTAAAACTCTTTGGTGCTACATCACCAATCATGGCTTATTCTGTGGATTATGGCAGTGTGATAGTGTTAGGTTCTGTACTTACTATGGTTAACATGACTATGAATAATACATTAAGAGCTGAAGGCAGTGCAAAAGTGCCTATGATAACTATGAGTTCAGGTGCTATTTTAAATATAATTCTAGATCCTATTTTTATATTCACTCTAGGTTTAGGTATAAAAGGAGCAGCTATTGCAACTGTTATTTCACAGCTTTTATCCACAATACTACTTCTTTCCTACTATCTTAGTGAAAAAAGTCTAATTAAGCTTAAATTAAAATATATTAGTTTTTCAACTAAAATATATGAAGAAATATTGAAAATAGGTATACCAACCATGCTTCGTCAGGTTTTCTCTAGTATTTCCATGGCTTTACTAAATAATATAGCAATAATTTATGGGAGCTCTATTTTAGCTGGAGTAGGCATAGTAAACAGGGTTTATTCAATAGGTTTTTTTATTATCCTTGGTATAAATCAAGGTTTTCAACCAATAGCAGGCTTTAATTATGGGTCAAAAAATTATAAAAGATTATCAGAATCTATAAAAGTTGCAATTAAATGGTCCACTATATTTTCTGCAATTTATGGTATTATACTTGTAATCTTTTCAAAACAAATTGCTTCAATTTTCCTAAAAGATAGTCAAGCTATTATTATAACTTCAAAAGGCCTTGTATATTACGGTATAGCCTCCCCTTTAGCTGGCTTTATAGTTATTATAAGCGGAATATATCAAGCACTTGGACGTGGACTAGAGGCTGCAGTATTATCAACAGCTAAGCAAGGCTGGGCACTTATACCTTGGGTTTTTATATTACCACATTTATTAGACTATAAAGGAGTATTTTTATGCCAACCTTTTGCTGATTTAACTACAGCACTAATAACAATATTTTTCGCTATTAAAATTAGAAATATGATTCAAAGCAATATTTTAGAAAAACAAACCACTGCATAGTAAAACATTCAAAACATACATTTTATATCAAATTAAAGGTCTCATTTAGCATTCTTAAACTAGACATACTCATATTCATTAATATAGAATTTTTCACATCAGACCTTTCATCTTCTGAAAGTTTAGCATATTCTGATTTAACCCCTGCAGCCTGAGTTTGATATTTATAATTTGGGTCAGCAATCATTTTATTTACAACAGATCTAATAGTTGAAATTATTGCTTTTTCCTTATCCGTTTTTACAGAGTTATACACAGTTCCTAACTGATTATACACAGATTGAAGTTGATTTTTTCTAATTTGTTCTTGAGAAATTTCAACTTCTTGTTTATTATCACTGGTTTCTATATCTTCATCACTATTACTATTATCCACTTCTTTTTCTTCATCATGTTTAGGAAATGTTAAACTAATATATTTTTCATCAAGTTTAAAATCATCAACTGCTATAGGTAGTATATCTGAACTAATAATAATATTACCACCATCAATTTTTATATTTTCATTATCTATTTCTTTAAATTTATCAAAAATAATATTTTTAGGTATTTTTACTTTACCTAATTTTATATATTCAGGAGTGAAAGTGAAATTATCATTTAGATATGTAATTTTCCCCTTTATAGTAATAATAGTATTTATTCCATACATTTTAGATGGAATATAAAACTGAATATACTTATTATCAATACTACATAAAACTTTTTCTATTTCTATATTTTTAGATACTTTGTATGATTCTCCTGGATATATTTGAAATATTCCATTTAATTCTGCTGAATTAATATCTAAACTTTCACCATCCTTACTAGCTTTAGCTATTTTGCTCATAGTATCTGATGAAGAAGTTATTGTAAATACCTTGAAATTATTCCCATAGGTTATTCTATTAAATAATAAATATATAAAAACTATCAATACACAAATTATTGATATAATAATATATTTTCTATTTATTTTAATACTTATTTTTTTCATATATATCAAATCACCTCTAAATTTTATAATATACGTAAATCAAAAATATGTAATTTTACTTTTTTAATAATTCCCTCTGGTTTTTTGGTAATCCTTTTACCACTAAGTCATAGGAAAGATCAATAAGCCACTCAATTTTATCATCTTCTATACTTCCATCTAATATTACTGTATTCCAATGTTCTTTATTCATATGATATCCTGGTTTTATAGCGGAATATTCATTTCTTAAACTAATTGAAAGTTCCGGATCACATTTTAAATTCACTGATAAAACTTCATTTTCTATATTTGTAAGTCCAAACATTTTAGTACCTACTTTAAATACTAATGTTTTATCATCAAATGGAAAATCTTCTTTTGTAGCCTTTTTATTAAGACAGTATTTTTTCAAATCTATTAAATTCATATTTCACCTCTCTATCTTCGAGAATAACATTTTTACTATTTTATATCAAGTATTGTAAAACAAAAAGCACCTACTAAAGTAGATACTCTTTATACTAAATTATATATAGATTAAAGTTTAATTGGAACAGTAATGTCTCCATTAACAACACAATATGCTGTATCATCTTCTAGTTTAATATATGTTTTTAATTCTTTTATGTCTGATAATTTATGGTCTTCTAGCCATATCTTTTTAAACATTTCATAAATATCATCTTCACAAAATTCTTTTCCTGAA
>JBGUER010000088.1:0-12727 GCA_041821285.1 Clostridiaceae bacterium | reverse complement strand
GTAGCGTCTCCTTTTGGAAAAGGATGTAATATGCCTGATAATTTATTTAAGTATATCAAATATATAGGGGAAGATATAATTGTTGAATTTTTAAGTGAAGGTAAAAATACCAGGATAAAAATGGCTGCAGATGATTTTGGAGGGAAAAAATTATTTGGGGAATTTTTGATAGAGTTTCCAGATGGACATGAAACTCTTAATGTTGTTATTCCTTGGAGTAAAAATAGATTTCAGTATACATCGAAACAAAATTGTCTTCCTATAAGTGGTACACTCAATGCATTAGGTAAAGAATATAAATATGAAAAGAAAAAACATTTTGCAAGTTTAGATTTTGGTAGAGGAGTTTGGCCATATAATACTATGTGGAATTGGGCAACTTTATCTGGAGAAACAGATGGCAAGGTATTTGGAATAAATTTAGGAGCTAAATGGACAGATGGAACAGGATATACTGAAAATGCACTTATTTTAGAGGGTAAAATAACTAAATTAAGTGAGGATGTAGAGTTTATATATGATGCCAAAGATATAATGAAACCTTGGCGTATTAAGAGCAAAATTTCAGACAGAGTTGATTTAATGTTTGAACCAATATATAAAAGAACTGCTAAAACTAATGCGGTTATAATAAAATCAGTAGTATATCAGATGATAGGTAAATTTTCAGGAATAATAAAGTGTGAAAATGGAGAAGTAGTAATAAAAAACATTATAGGTTGTGCAGAAGAACATAATGCAAGATGGTAATAAAAAAATAAAAAATGAATTTTATTTAATTTTTTGTTGCAATTTTCTCAAAAAATATATACAATAGTACAAACGTTAAATATGAGGTGAAGAAGATGGATAAGAAATTAAAAGTAGGGATTGTAGGGGCTACTGGAATGGTAGGCCAGAGATTTGTGTCACTTCTTGAAAATCATCCTTGGTATGATTTGGTTTTAGTTGCAGCTAGTAAAAGGTCTTGTGGTAAAACATATGAAGAAGCTGTAGGTAAAAGATGGGCAATGAAGACTGTTATGCCTGAAAAAGTGAAAAATATGATAGTTAAAGATGCAGATAATGTAGAAGAAGTAGCAGCAGAAGTGGATTTTATTTTTTGCGCTGTTGATATGAAAAAAGATGAAATAAAAAGTCTTGAGGAAAGATACGCTAAAGCTGAAGTACCTGTTGTGTCTAATAACTCAGCAAATAGGTTTACTAAGGATGTTCCAATGATTATTCCTGAAATAAATAATGATCACATTAAAATAATAGATAAACAGAAGGAAAGATTAGGAACTAAAAGAGGTTTTATCGCAGTTAAACCAAATTGCTCTATTCAAAGTTATGTACCTGCTATAAACGCATTAATGGAATATAAACCTAAAGAAATGGTTGTATCTACTTATCAAGCAATATCCGGAGCAGGTAAAACTTTTGAAACTTGGCCTGAAATGCAGGATAATGTAATACCTTATATAGGTGGAGAAGAAGAAAAAAGTGAACAGGAACCTCTTAAGATATGGGGAAAATTAGAAGAAAATGAAATAACACTTGCAAAAGAGCCAGTTATTACTACTCAGTGTATAAGAGTTCCTGTATCAGATGGGCATCTTGCTACTGTATTTGTTAATTTTGATAAACCAGTAGATAAAGATACTATAATAGATTTATGGAATAATTATTCAGGAAGAGCGCAAGAACTTAATCTGCCAAGTGCTCCAAAAAAATTCCTGAAATATTTCACAGAGGACAATAGACCACAAACTGGAATAGATAGAGATTATGAAAATGGTATGGGAATAACAATAGGAAGACTTAGAGAAGATAAGATTTTTGATTTTAAGTTTGTATGTTTGGCACATAATACGTTAAGAGGTGCAGCTGGTGGAGCGCTTCTTATGGCAGAACTTTTAACAGCAGAAGGGTATATTACAAAAAAATAATAGATTAAATTAAAGGCTGACTTAAATGTCAGCCTTTTCTATATATTCTCTAGCTTTTTCTTCTTTTCTTAGAACTCTTAGTACCCCAAAAGCTAAAGATTCAAGTTCATTTTCTCCAGGAAGAATAATAACTTTTGAAATAAAGCTTATTTTCTTCTCAACAAATGAGGTTAACATATTTGAATGAGCCATTCCGCCGGTTAGTACTATACAGTCGATTTGCCCGTCTACAACTGTAGCTAATTCACCTATGCCCTTAGCTATTTGGTACCCCATAGCTTCGAAAATAAGTTTGGCTTTTTCATCTCCATTTAGTATCATATTTTGAACTTTAATAGTATCTTTCGTATTTAAGTAAGAATAAAGTCCCCCAGTACCTCTTAGTTTAGATTTTATTTCCTTATAGGTATATTTATTTGAAAAACATAAATCCATAAAATGTCCGCAGGGAACCCTGCCAGATCTTTCAGGAGAAAAAGGACCTTCATCATCAGAAACTAAATCTATCATTTTCCCATAACTATGAAGAGATATAGAAATTCCTCCACCTAAATGAGCTACTATTATATTCATATTTTTATATTCTTTATTATTAAGTTTCGCAGCCTTTATAGCCATAGCTCTTGAATTTAATGCGTGGCTTAAACTTATTCTTGGAATATCTAAAAGTCCTGATATTCTAGCTATGTCACTTAGTTCATCTACTGCTACTGAATCATAAATATAGGCATTTATATTAAGAGGTTTGGCTATTTCATAAGCTATTATTGCTCCAAGATTAGAAGCGTGAGTTATAATAGGTCTATTTTTAAGTCTATCAATCATCATATCATTTACTAAATAAGCGCCAGATTTAACAGGGGGAAGCATACCTCCTCGCCCAACTACAGCAGATAGCTTGTTTATATTATAGTTTTTTTCCTTTAAAAAGTTTAATACTAAGGACTTTGTTGAGTCATACTCACCTATATCATTATTAAAATTTTCTAATGAAGGTGGGGTATTAATAGTTGTAGATATTATTTCTACTTGATTTTCATATACAGCTATTTTTGTTGAAGTTGAACCAGGATTTATTGCCAATATATTATATTCCATAAAACACCATCCTCTATACTATGAATTACTAGCAGATATTACTAGTGATAAATATTTTTCAGCAGATGAAGAGCCCCTTGATGTTAATACTATAGGAACTTTAGCACCTACTATAAAACCAGCCATTTTTGCATTTGCAGAATAAATAAGGGATTTACTTAATAAATTTCCAGCGGTTATGTTAGGGACGATTAAAATATCAGCATCTCCAGTAACTTGACTATTATAGCCTTTTATATTAGCAGATTCTTTACTCATTGCTAGGTCGTAGGATATAGGGCCTTCTATTATGCAGTTTTTTATGTCTCCATTTAAATTCATTTTTTTCAATAAATCTGCATCTTGCGTTTCAATCATTTTAGGGTTAACGTTTTCAACAGCAGCTAAAATGGCTATTTTAGGGTTCTCGTATCCTAAATTATTAAAACAATTTACAGCATTTAATATAATTTGTTTTTTTTCATTTAAATTGGGGTACATAAACATTCCACCATCTGTTATTGCTAGGAGCTTGTGATAAGTAGGAACCTCAAGTATAGCTATATGGGACATTAATCTTCCGGTTCTTATGCCATTTTCTTTATCCACTACAGCTTTTAAAAGAGTTGAAGTTTGGATCTTGCCCTTCATTATAAAGTCTGCTTTATTTTTATTAACTAATTCACAAGCTTTATAGGAAGAAATTGAGTCATTACAAGAATTTAAAATTTCATAGTTGCTTTTGTTTTCTCCTAGATTGATTAAAATATTTTCAATTTTAACCTTATCTCCTATAAGAATGGGCGCAATAAATCCTTCGTTTTTAGCTTTTATTATTGATTCTAATGTATGACTATCTTCCGCAGACACAACAGCAACTTTTTTTACTATTTTCTTGGTTTTTAAATTTTTAATAAGTTGATTAAAATCATTTATTATCATAATAAACTCTCCTTTTTTATTAAAAGTATGCATATATATATTATAACTTAAAAATAAATCTATATCTTTAAATATGAAATATTTTAAAAATAAATAGTCAATTTGTGCTATAATATCAATAAGTTAAAAATACAAAATAGGAATAAAGTGTTAGGGGGCTTTTTTATGAGTAAACAGGTTAATATTGATTGGAGTAATTTAGGATTTTCCTATATAAAAACTGATTATCGATATGTATCTTATTTTAAAGACGGAAAATGGGACGATGGCAATTTAGTAGAAGACAATAAAATAACAATAAGTGAAGCGTCAACAGGGATTCATTATGGCCAACAGGTATTTGAAGGATTGAAAGCTTATAGAACAAAAGATGGAAAAATTCAATTATTTAGACCAGATAAAAATGCAAAACGAATGATTGGAAGTTGCAATAGACTATTAATGGAAGAAATGCCTGAGGAAAAATTTATAGATGCTATAAAAAAAGTTATAAAAGCTAATGAACAGTATATTCCTCCTTATGGTACAGGAGGAACACTATATATAAGACCATACATGATAGGAATAGGAGATAATATAGGAGTAAAATCAGCAGATGAATATATATTCTCAGTATTTTGTATGCCAGTTGGCCCATATTTTAAAGGAGGCTTAACTCCAGTTAACTTTACTGTAACAACAGATTATGACAGAGCAGCACCTTATGGAACTGGTGGTTATAAGGTAGGCGGAAATTATGGAGGTAGTTTACTTCCTCATAAAGAAGCAGCTGACAGAGGGTTTGCGGATTGCATTTATTTAGATCCATTAACTCATACTAAAATAGAAGAAGTTGGAGCAGCTAATTTCTTTGGAATAACTAAGGATGATAAATTTATTACTCCTAAATCACCATCAATTTTACCAAGTATAACAAAACAATCTTTATTATATATAGCTAAGGAATATTTAGGTTTAAAAACAGAAGAAAGAGATGTACTTGTTGATAATATAGATGAGTTTAAAGAAGCTGGAGCTTGTGGAACGGCTGCTGTAATAACTCCTATTGGGGGAATAGAGCATAAGGGAAAACTTCATGTATTCCATAGTGAAACTGAAGTAGGACCTATAACTAAGAAATTATATGATATACTTTACGGAATTCAGTTTGGTGATGTAGAAGGTCCAGAAGGTTGGACTATAGAGGTATAAAATAAAAAAGAGACTTATAGAGAAAAATCTATAAGTCTTTTACTTTATATTCTAAATAACTCCATAATTTCATCGTTATTAAATTTAACTATTTTTTCAAGCTTGTCTACATAATCTAATATACCTACGTTAATTTTTAATTTAGGAGAGTTGTATTTAACTTTTTCAATAAAATCTTCAATTTTATATTTTTCCATTTTGCAATTAAATATAGATAAGATTTTTAATTGAAATAATTCCAAATAAATATCTTGAGCACTTTCCCATTCTTCAAAAGAATTAATATTAGCTAAAATTATATTTACCATATTTTCTAATGTTTTATTTATATCCTCAACATTATAATCGTATACAAAAGTAATTGAATTTACAGTTTTGTAGCTTTTTGCTATTTCAAGCATAAGAGAATTAATTATAGAAAGAGCGTTGTCTTCAGGAAGCATTAAAAATAGTTTTGTAAAACTTTTATTTTCGTATAATCTATTTCTTATAAATTTAATAAAATTTTCGAAATCTTCGCAGTTAGTTCCAACTTCTATTTCAAACAAAATTCTAAAAAAAACATTCCATTGAAAATCACTATTTATTGAACCCACTATTGAATTTCCTAATATAGATGAAAATTCATCTTCAAAATTTATATCTCTTTCGAATTCAATTTTGCTATTAAATTCAATTTTGTTATTTGTTATTTCATTTAATCTAGTTAAAGTTTTTATTAAAGTTAAATTATAATCTTCTAGATTTTCAGCTCTATTTGATCTAAATATATATTTCATTATAGCATCACAGGATTTCCTGTAGTCTACTAAAAAACCAAGTTCATTTTTCATTTTACTTGAATATATATCGTAAATCATTTTAGATAATAAAGTTTCTAGTTGAGCTTTTCTAACTTCTGGGTCTATAGCATTTATTTTATTAAAATTTTCATCAATTAAAAGAAGCTGATTGTCAATCATTGATAAGTTTTTCTTTATGGAGGCTAAGATTACTTTCATAAAATTGTCGCCAACTAAATAATTATTATTTTTATATATTACCTTATGTTCTATTTCTCCCCAAAATATATTTACTAGGGATTTTATTTGTAATTCAAAATTGAAAATATTATTTTCACATTGATAATGACCATCTATTTTGTAAATTTTGAATCCATTTTTCTGATCTTGAGGTTGAGATGGAGAAAGGTCTAATCTAATATTTTCATTTATACTATTATAATAATATCCATCTTCATGAGATATATTAAATGATTTTTTTAAAATTTTATATAATTTCTTTTCATCATCAATAAATCTACATTCAACTCTGACACCAATTAAATCAGAAAGATTTGATATAAGGTCTTCAGGAGAAGAATATTTAAGATAGTAATTGTTTCTTATTATTTTTTCCTTTAGACTGTTTGTTGATTTTATTCTTGAATTTATATTCAGATATTCATTTTCGGTGGAAACTAATAAATCTTCAAAATAATTTTCAAGTTCATCAGAAGCATCTATCAATTTACTTTTAAGTGATTTTAAATAAACCGACGTATCTTCTATAAAAGTAAACATTTGTAATCCCATAAGTCCCCCTATTTAAGTTCTTTATTTTATCTTTAATAATTATATTATACTAAAAAAATATGAAGTAATTGTGACAATATAGAAAAATATATATTAATAAATTATTAGATTTCAAGTATGATTATACCACAAAATGAAGAAGTGATTTGCATGTTGCAAATCACTTTAATATAAAATCTAATTTAGTTTTTAAATTATCTGTTATTTCTAAAAGTGGCAATCTAATTTCTGATGAAGTTATTAAATTTAATTTCTCCAAACAATATTTAACTGGTGCAGGATTAGGTTCTTCAAAAAGAAGCGGTATAGTAGGGGCTAGTGTTTTAAAAATGTCAAATGCTTCTTTGTGTTTATTGTGGTTTACAAGATTATATACTTTAATAAAATCACAAGTATTAAGGTGAGCAGATGCTAGTATTCCTCCGTCTCCGCCCATAACAAGTGAATTAAAATAAAATACATCTTCTCCTGTTAATATTGAAAAGTTTTCTGGCCTGTCTAATAAAAGCTCAGAGCTTTGAGAAAAATTACCGCAAGCATCTTTAAGAGCTACTATGTTTTTAAATTCAGATAATCTTCTTATTGTATCATTTTCTATATTTCGTCCAGTTCTATAAGGTATATTGTAAAGTATAATATCTAAACAAGTAGATTCGGATAATCTTTTAAAATGTTCATATATACCTCTTTGGTCTGGTCTATTATAATATGGTGATACAGATAAAATACCTTGAATGTTATATTTTTCTAGTAATTTTACCCTTTTAGTTAAACTGATAGTATCGTTACCGCCAAAACCTACGTAGATTGGTAGATTTTTTTTGTTGAATTCTATAGTTTTCTCTATTATTTTTTCGTATTCTACTTGAGAAACGGTAGGACTTTCACCTGTAGTTCCTAGAGGAACAAGACCAGTTATTCCAGTTTCTGAATAATAATTAATCATTTTTTCGTAAGAATCAAAATCCACTTCTCCATTTTTAAATGGAGTAATAATTGGTAGCATTACACCTTTAATTTTCATTTTATACATCCTTTCTTACTACCTAAGATAAAAGAGTAAAAAAATAACAACAAAGGACACCTTTGTTGTTATTATAATAAACAATAACTAAACTCTGTGCACCTCTTAGCCCTCCACTATAATTATAGTGACAGTTTTGTACATATTATGTACAATCCCAAAAAATATTTTCACCAAAACATTTTTTTCGGCTTTAATTCCTTTCGCTAATTGTAAACGCCTGTCGACTATTATTAGCTACTATTAATTAAAGCACCTCTACCCAGGTAGAATATTCATTTTTTAGTATTTTAACATATAAATAAATATATTTCAAGTTATTTAGTAGTTTTTATTTACTAGATTGTATTTATAATAAATGGTAAAATATAAAGAAGATTAAAAAATAAGGGGGAACTTATGTTTTATATAATATTTAGCATTTTATTTTTAAAGCCTAGTATAAAAAAAGAGGATATTCCAGGTAATATAGGAAGATTTATAACAGGATTTATATTTAGTTTTGTATTTTTTTATCTTTTTAATAAAGATAGAAGTATATCTTATATACTATCAATTTTGTGGATTCCAGCTATATTTCAATCAGCGTCATATGAAATTATAAGTGAAAAGAATAAAATAAAGACAAAGGCATATATTAATTGGAGTTTAGCATTAGTAATAATTATTAGCATTGGATATAATTTTTTTCCTTATATAAGTTTCGGTTCAAAAAATCTAGCTAAAATGGTTCCTGTACAAAATAGTACTGAATTAGTATCTAAAATAGATTCAGAGCACATTATTGTTATTTCTCCTGAAACTGCATATTATGAAATGCAAAAAATGATAGGAACTTTAGACAATCCAAGTAAATATAAAATAGGACAATTAGGAGTAACTATGACAAATGGGGAAGCCTCATATGTAGCGCCTATTGAAGTAGATGGATTTTTCAGAGCGTTATCTACCAAGGAGATTCCTGGAGTTATTTATGTATCAGCTGAAAAAGCAGAGCAAGCAAGGGTGATAAATTCTCCTACAGGTATATCAGATTCTTTTGTATTTTCAAATGATTTATTAAGAAATTTAAGAAAATATAAAAAAGATAAAGTGTTATTTGAAGCAAATGCAGAACTAGATGATGATGGAAATGCGTACTATATTGGAAGCTACGGACATTATAAATATGGAAGAAAAGTACCTGAAATAGATGGTGTTCTTATTTATTCATTCAAAGATGGACAAGTTAAAGATTATAGTATAGATAAAGTGCCTGATTGGGTAGATGAAATATATCCATCGGATGTTTCAGAAAAATATAATAAATATTTTGGAACTTTGATGACTGGATTGGCTAATAAGCTTTTTTCTAAAAATGGAGTACATATTCCAACTAGATGGAGTTCGGATACAAATGTAGAGGGGTTAAGTGTAAATTCAAATGAGGTTATAGGAGTAATAGATGGACAAGGAGATTTAAAATGGTTTACTGACCATACTAATACTTCAGATTCTTCTACAACAATGACAGGTTATACTTTGATGGACATGAAAACAGGAAAATTGATATATTATAAAACACCTGGGTATATTAACGGCAAGGGAGCTATGAATGCTGTAGATAAAACTCTTGGAGCAGATAAGGCCAATTGGACACCTGTTCAACCTTTATTTTATAATATATTTGGAACAGAAGCATGGGTTGTTCCAGTTGTAAATAAAACAGACGGTGCACTTATTAAAATAGCTATAGTGGCTGCAAAAAATAGTTATGTGGTTTTAGAAGATAGTAAAGAAGCGGCAATTGAGTCTTTTAAAAATGCTATAGCTTATGGGGAAATAGCGGACTCTTCTGATAAAAATGCCAATAGTACAAAGGCTGAAGAAAAAATAATAACAGGTATAGTGTCAAGGATAAATGGAGTTTCAGAAAATGGGAATACAATATTTTATGTAAAATTAGAAAATGTAGATACTTTGTTTATGGTAAATAAATCAGCCGGTTCTGATATTGTAATAACAAAAGAAAAAGATGAAGTGGAATTATCTTATTTAGATATAGTTGATAATGATATAGTATCAACAACGTCATTTAAAAATAAAACCATAAAATAAAAAAGGGTTTCCCTTTTTTTATTTTTTTGCAGGGTTTTTTAAATTCTTTGCGTCTATTATAGTGTAGGGAAAAGGAGGGGAGTTATGGATGAAGAACAATTAATTAGAAGGGCTACAAATAAAGATGAAGAAGCTTTTAGATTTATTGTAGAAAAATATAAAGCTTTAATATATGCTATTTCTTATAATATTTTAAAAGATAAATCAGAAGCTGAAAATGCAGCTCAAGAAACTTTTCTTCAAGTCTATCGTTCATTATATAAATACGAATATAAAGGATTTAAAACCTGGATTTCTAAAATAGCTATAAATAAGTCATTAGATATAAAGCGAAAATTAAAACCTTTAGAGTTTACAAATTCATATTCATTAGATGAAATAAATGAAATAATTCCAGACAATGAAATGTCTATTGAAGATTTAATGATAATTAAAGAAAGAAAAGAACAAATGTTAGGCATAGTGAATTCTTTATCTAGTAGTTATCAAGAAACCATAAAAGATTATTATTATAATCATATGAGTTATGATGAAATTGCAATCAAACATAATGTAGCTAAAAAAACTGTGGAATCAAGACTTTATAGAGGAAAGAAGATTATAAAAGAAAAATGGAAGGAGGAGGTTTTGTGAGAGATATAACTGATGAAGATTTAGAGAAAATATTACTAGATGATAATAAACTTAATGAGTATATAAAGTATATAGAAACAGAAGAAATTAAAGATATAAAAGAAGATATATCTATAGATTTTACAGATAAGGTAATGGATAAGATAAGTCAAAATAAAAGGAATAAATTTCGTAATACCATGATTTATTATACTGTTGCCGCTAGCATATCATTAATATTTATGATTACAGGATTATTTAATAGTTCTGTTAACAGCATTTCTTCCATAAATTGTTTCGAGAAATCAACTCATAAAACTGAAACTATATTTATGAGCGGGTGGACAGATAATATTGCAGATAATGCGGCGAATATAATAGACAAAGTTTTTTCCAAATAATATTAAATTATAAAAAGGAGCATATAAAATGAAAAATAAAAATAAAGGGTTAACTTTCATTCTTTCATTTTTACCAGGCCTGGGACATTTATACTTAGGACTTAAAAACCAAGGATTAGAACTTATGGGGACGTTTTTATTATGTATATATTTAATTGATTCTTTGAGAGTTGGAATATTAATGATAGCACTTCCTTTAATTTGGTTCTATAGCTTTTTCGATGCCATGGAAAAATTAAATAGTGAAGAACCACTGATAGATGAAGATATTAGTATTATTAAATGGTTTAAACATGGAGATATGAAGTTTAAAGGAAAAAATAAAATTGTTGGAATTGGTTTAATATTAGTGGGATGTGCGTTAATATTTAACAAAGTATTAATGCCAGTAGTAGAGAGAATTATTGGTTATGGATATATAAGTTATATTGAAACTAGTGTAGTTGCAATAATATTTATAATTGGTGGTATTTATCTTATGATGGGACGTAAGGTTAAATTAGGTGAACAAAATGAGAAGATTTAGAGTTGGGACTTTTTCCATGGGAATACTTCTTATTTTAGTAGGCGTTTTGCTATTGCTTGATAGATTTAAAATTATATCATCAATAAAATTTATTATTAACTGGTGGCCTATAATATTAATAATTCTTGGAATAGAAATATTAGTGTATATTTATTTTTCAAAGGAAAATGAACCTAAAGTGAAATATGATGGATTTAGTATTTTTATAATAATAATATTAATGTTATTTAGTACGGGTGCATATATAGTTACAGGTTTATTTGATAATGTACCAGAAATAAAGGATTTATCAGTATTTGGGTATTATAAATATGAGTCTACATTTGATAAGGAAATGATTATTACTCTAGATAGTCTTAAATCATTATCTATAATAAATAATAAAGGGAATATTACAATTAGACCAAGTTCTAAGGATAATATTGAATTAAAAGCTAGCGTTTTTATGAGAAATAATGATGAAGATTATGCAAGAAATATGATGGATTCTATAATTGAAGTAAAAAAAGATAAAAAAATATATATATCTATAAATGATTTAGTTAATACAAAAATTCAAAATATTAATGTAAATATAGAAATTTATGTTCCGGAAAATTTGATAATAGAAGCAGAAAATATGTATGGTAAAATATCTGTAGAAGATTTAAATTCATCAATAAATATTAATAGTGAAAGTAGCAATATTTTTGCTAGAAATATAAAAGGCAATTTAATTATAAATAACATATATGGGAATGTAGAGGTTGTAAATTCAAATAAGAATATTCAAATAGATAATGAAAATGGTAATGTTAAATTTGAAAGTACTGAAGCTATTAAAGAAAATCTTACTATAAAAAATAATTATGGGGATATATATTTAAATATTCCAGAAACTCAAGAAGCTATTGTTACTATGAAAACAAAATATGGAGAAATATATTCAGATTTACCTGTTGAAACATCAGAGACAGAATCAAAAGTGAATAAAGTAATAGGAAATGATAAAGTAAAAATAAATTTAGAAGCAAATAATGGAAATATATATAATTAAATACAATTAAACACAGGGGCCTGACCCCTGTGTTTAATTTCCTTTTTCTTAGAATATAGATAAAATAGAATCTAAATTATCACTTAAATCTACAAGATGATTATATCTTTCTTCTTGTTTTTCTAAAAGGTTGTTTATTCCTGTATTAGCAGATTCAAAATCTTCACAGTCATAATTATCCTGTATTTCATCTTTTGTTTCATCTAAATTCGTACATTCTTTAATTTTTTCTGCATTACCTTTTAAAGCATCTACTTGGGTTGTTAATATTTCAAGGTCCTGATCACTTAAAATAATTGTGCCGTCTTGTACCTGG
>JBGUER010000087.1:0-12839 GCA_041821285.1 Clostridiaceae bacterium | reverse complement strand
ACACCTACTTTAGGTTGGAGTTCATACCTAGTAACAGATGGGCCTTTAGAAACTTGCAAAACTTTGGCTTCTACTCCAAAACTTAAAAGAGTATCTTCTAGTTTTGCTGCATTTTTTAATAGTCCTTTTTTATCATCTTTATTCATCTTTGATAATAAATTTTGGTTTAAAAAATTAGTGGATGGAAATTCATAGCTAATTATTTTATTTTCTTTATTTTCTTCAATTTCTTTTTCCAACATTTTTTCAATAGCTGGTTCTTTTTCATCTTTTTCAGGTAGAGTATCTTCACTATAATTGTTAATACTTATTTGTTTATACGTTTCGTCTATATTTTCTACAGGAGTATTTTTCATAAAATCAAGTATTTTGATTTTACTGTTTACATCTTTTATGTATTCTTTTTTATTTATAGGTTCCTCTTTTAATATGGTATTTTTATCTTGTTTTTTTAAGCTTTTCCTATTTTGTTTGAAATTTGATAGTATTTCATATATAGAATTATTTAAAATTAAAACAAGAGAAATTATATATATAGAAAAAATAATAATATATAAGCCATAAGTTCCTATTAGCTTTTCAAAAGGGATAGCAATAAATAAACTTATCACACCTCCATGGAAAATAGAATTCGATTTGTACAAATTTTTTATAGCTTGAAAAAGAGAATTTTTATAGTAATTATCCAGCGTTATAATGGATATAAGAAAATTGGAGTTAGCTACAAATAAAATCATACCGTAAAATTTTTTATTGTAAGTTAATTTTTTCTGGCTTTTGATATATGCAATACCTAAAAAAGTAAATAAAAAAGGAAAAAAATATGAAGCCATTCCTAAGATGAAAAAAATATATTTTTTAAAAGTTGTTCCTATTATGCCTATAGAGCCATTCGTAAATATACTAATTATAAGTAATATTGAAATAGTTATTAAAATAATTCCCTTTATATCATCATAAAGTGGAGAATTGTTATTGTCAGTTTTAGTTACTGTTTTAGTTTTTTTCTTAGTAGTATTTTTTTTGCTCATAATATATCACCTCAACTTTGAATATATTCTACAAATATATTTATTATCCTCTTAATAATAGTATTTTTAACTGAAATATTCAATTAAAAAAAGTAAAAAAGAACCATATAATTTTATGGCTCTTTTTTTAAACCCATTAATTCATTAAGTTTACTTATTGATTCTTTAATGCCACCAACTTCTTTTATAAGTCCGTAATCAACGGCTTGCTTTCCAATAAGTATAGTTCCCATATCATTTAAAAGTTCGTCTGTTTGCAACATTAATTTTTTTAATGTCTCTTTTTTTATAGAAGAAGTTCTAGTTACAAAATCAATTATTCTATCTTGCATTTTGTCAAAGTATTCAAATGTTTGAGGCACTCCCACTATTAATCCATTCATTCGAATAGGATGAACAATCATGGTAGCAGTTGGTGAAATAAATGAATAGTCAGCGGATGTTGCAAGTGGTACACCAATTGAATGTCCACCTCCGATAACAAGTGATACTGTGGGCTTTGATAAGCTTTGTATCATTTCAGCTATAGCAAGACCTGCTTCTACATCTCCTCCTACTGTATTTAGAATAATAAATACCCCTTCAACATCACGATCATTTTCATATCCAATTAATTGGGGTATCAAATGCTCATATTTAGTTGATTTAGTTTGGGGAGATAAAAGATTATGACCTTCAATTTGACCAATTATTGGGACTACTGCTATTCTGTCATTTGGTTTTGGTGTGTCTAATGTTCCTGTTTCTTTTATATTTTCTAATACTTTGTTGTCTTTTTTTTCATCCATAAACATTCCTCCAATACATAAAGTTATTTTGTGCATTTAGAGAAATATTATACTTATATAGAGCCTAAATCAAATTCTTTATGAAGTGTTTTTATAGCTTTGTTAGTATTTTCTTTTTTTACTAGGCACCAAATAGTAGTGTGAGAATCAGCGGTTTGAAGAACATCTATTCCTTCTTCTTCTAAAGCAGCTAATATTTTAGACATAACCCCAGGAATTCCTCTCATTCGCGAGCCAATTATAGCTATTTTACTTAAATTTTCTGTATAGGTTAAATCTAAATTATATTCTTCGCTTAAAAGTTTTATTTTTACTAAATCGTTTTTAGATATAGTAAAAATTTTTCTGTTTGGAAATACATTAATTAAATCTATGCTTATAATATTATCAGCCATAAGTTTGATAATATTAATATTTTTGTCTTCACTTACTACTTGAATTCTATCAGGCATATGAGTAATCCCAGATATTATCTTATTAGATTGTTCGAAAGAATTGTTTATTACAGTACCTCGGCAATCATTTAGTGTATTTTTAATAATAAGAGGTACATTGTATCTCATGGCAATATCTACAGCTCTTGGGTGAATTACTTTTGCACCTTCTTCTGCAAATTGAAAAACTTCGTTATAATTAATTTCATTTATTAAAGAGGCATCTTCTACTATTTTAGGGTCTGCAGTCATTATACCATCAACATCAGTGTATATCTCAACACCATCTGCTTTAAGAGCTCCACCTAAAACAGCAGCAGTAACATCACTTCCACCTCTTCCTAAAGTTGTAAAAAATCCATTTTCATCCATACCTTGAAAACCAGATATTACAGGTATTTTATTTTCATTTAAAATAGTAATTATATTAGATATATCTACTTTTTTTATACTAGCATTATTATAATTTGAACTAGTTAATATACCTGCTTGGTATCCTGTTAAAGGAACTGAATCTATTTTGTATTCTGAAAGGTCATTGCATAAAACTACAGAGCTTATTATTTCACCACAACACATAAGAAGGTCTTTTGCTAATTTATTATTAGATTTAAAATCTTCTTTTAATAATGATAAAAGGGAATCTGTAGAATAGTAATCTCCAAATCTTCCCATAGCAGATACTACGACTACAGGAGCATAACCCTTTTCTTTAGCATTAATAATTTTTTTTATAACTTTATCTCTTCTATCTGGTGTTGAAACTGATGTTCCACCAAATTTTTGAACTAATATTTTCATGAAAATCTCCTAATTATCATTAAATTTGTTTAAATCCTCTTCATCAAAGTCAATAACAACTGTACCTCTTCCAATTTTATCTACGTTATTCCAAGGAACTTCTATATAAGAATTTTTCTTAAATAGATTAAATCCTGGCTTATTATTTATAAGTATAAGATATTTAAATCCACCAGATTCATCTATTAAAATATCATTGTCTCCAATTTTATTGTATTTAAATCCATCAAAAACATTTATTATGTCATAGTGTTGAAGTTCTTTATAATTTATTAAGTTATCTTTCATAATACCTCCCATTGATAAAATCTTTAGACTTCTTTTTAAGATAATATGCATTATTTGGGAGAAATATTACTAAAGTCCTGTAGAACCAAATCCATTAAGTCCTCTATCGGTATTGTCAATATCTTCCACTATTTCAATACAGGGGATAGCTACTTTATTAAATATTATTTGTGCTATTCTATCTCCTCTTTTTATAACAAAATCTTCATCTCCAAAATTTATTAGGATAATTTTTATTTCACCTCTAAAATCCCAATCTATAGTTCCTGGAGAGTTAACAAGAGAAATGCCATGTTTTAATGCAAGTCCGCTTCTCGGTCTTATTTGTCCTTCATAACCGCTTGGTATTTCCATAGCGATTCCTGTAGGGATAAGCGTTATTTTTCCCTTATTTACTATAACATCTTCAGTTACTGCAGCATATAAATCCATTCCCACAGAACCGTTTGTCATGTATCTTGGGGTTTCTAAATCTTCGCATCCTTTTAATTTTTTGATTTTTAATATCATCCTACACCCTCCTTTATATATAATAAAGTGTATTTAATTTTGAACTACTTTAATTAAACTTTCAGGATTTTCTATATTACCAATAAATGCCGAATTCACTATTCCTTGTTTTAAAGTTTTATCTATTACATATTTTAAACTATCCTGGTCTATTTTATCTATTTTTTTCATTATATCTACAGGACTATAATATTCATTTAAAAGAAGAATAGATTTTCCGTTTCCAAACATTCTACTACTTGTATTTTCATGACTTAAAATATAGCTACCTTTAAGTTGTTCTTTAGATTTATCTATATCTGATTTCCTAAGGTCAAGTTTAACAAATTTATCCAATTCTTCTTTAATAGCAGATATGGAAGTTTCTCCATAAGCTGGTGATAAACCTGAATATATTGAAAGTAAACCTGTGTTTTTATAAGAAGATACATAAGTATAAATAGAATAACATAATCCCATATCTTCTCTTAATTTCTGAAATAATATAGAAGATGCTCCACCACCTATTAGATTACTTAATACTAATAAAGAATATAGATTAGGATCGCCTAATGGAAGTCCCTCTATGCCTAAACTCATGTGGAGTTGTTCTATTGGTTTATTTTTATATAAATGATTATTTTGTATTAAAGGTGTAGTATATTTTGGTTTAGTTGTAACACTATCATTCCAATGTCCAAAATATTTTTCTATTTTTTTTGCTATTTCAGATTGAGAAAAATTACCTGATATTGATATAACAGAATTAGATGGTATATAGTTTTCTTTAATGAAATTCATTATATCTTGTCTTGTAAAAGAATTAACATTTGCACTTGATCCAAGTATAGGAAGCGCAATAGGGTCATTACCCCATACTGCTTTGTTGTGAAGGTCTATTAAAATATCTTCAGGGTCATCTTCTGTCATATTTATTTCTTCATCTATAACACTTTTTTCTTTTTCTATTTCTTTGTCATCAAATAATGAGTTAAACAGCATATCTGATAAAAGTTCTAAACTTAAATCTAAATGGCTGTTTAATACTTTAATATAATAGCAAGTGGATTCTTTGCCAGTGAAGGCATTTAATTGACCTCCAACATCTTCTATTACTGACGCTATTTGCATGGAATTTTTATTTGTGGTTCCTTTAAAAAGCATATGTTCTATGAAATGAGAGATACCATTATTTTTTTTATTTTCATTTCTCGAACCATTTTTAATCCATAATCCTATGCAAACTGAATTTACATAATTTATATCTTCTGCAATAATTTTTAGTTTGTTGTCTAATTCAAATAAATTATACATCATTACCTCCATAAAAGAAAAGAAAAAATAAAAAGGCGAAAGCCTTTCTATTATTGTTCCTTATTATCTTCTGTATTATTCTTTTTGTCTTCAGTTTCTTTTAAAGCGGCTTTTCTAGAAAGGTTTATTCGTCCTTGATTATCAATTTCTGTTACTTTAACAAGTATTTCATCGCCAACAGAAACTATATCTTCTACTTTATTTACTCTTTCAAAATCAAGCTTTGAAATATGAACTAATCCTTCTTTACCAGGAAGTATTTCAACAAAAGCTCCAAAAGTTGTAGTTTTTGTAACTTTACCTAAATATATTTCTCCAGCTACAACTTCTTTAGTTAAATCTTCAATCATTTTTATTGCTTTTCTTGCGCCTTCTCCATCAGGAGACATAACGAATACAGTACCATCATCATTTATATCAATTTTAACGCCTGTATCTGTTATAATTTTATTTATCATCTTTCCACCTGGTCCAATAACTGTTCTTATTTTATCAGGGTCAATATTCATTTTATGAACTCTTGGTGCATAAGGTGATAAATCTTCTCTATTAGTTGGTATACATTCTTTAATTTTTCCTAATATGTACAATCTTGCTACTCTAGCATCTGTAATAGCAGTTTTTATGCAATATTCTGAAAGACCATGGATTTTTGTATCAACTTGGATAGAAGTAATTCCTTTTTCAGTTCCTGCAACTTTAAAGTCCATATCTCCAAAGAAATCTTCTGCACCTTGGATATCTGTAATAACAGCTTCTTCGCTTAGGTCTTTTGAAGTTATAAGTCCCATAGCTATTCCTGCTGCTGGACGTATTATTGGAACTCCTGCATCTAGTAATGCTAAAGTACTAGCACATACACTTGCTTGAGATGTAGAACCGTTTGAGCTTAAAACTTCTGAAACTAATCTTATTGCATAAGGAAAATCTTCTTCAGAAGGAACAAGAGGTTCAAGTGCTCTTTCAGCTAGTGCTCCATGTCCTATTTCTCTTCTTCCAGGTCCTCTTAAAGGTCTAACTTCGCCTACACTATATGATGGGAAATTATAGTGGTGCATATATCTTTTAGTACTTGTTTCTGATAATCCATCTAAAGTTTGAGCATCACCTAAAGGTCCTAATGTGGCAATTGTCATAACTTGAGTTAGTCCTCTTGTAAACAAACCAGTTCCGTGAGTTCTTGGAAGCATAGATACATCGCAACTAATAGGTCTTATTTGATCAAAAGATCTTCCATCTAATCTTTTCTTTTCATAAAGAAGCATACTTCTTACAATTTCCTTTTGAATAGAATATAATATTTCACCTATGTCAGATTTATTATTTGGGTATTTTTCAGCAATGTTTTCATTTATATCGCTTTTTATTTTGTCTATGATCTTGTTTCTAGTGTCTCTATCTGTTTCAGTCATAGCTTCTTTTATAGAATCAAAAGCAAAATCTCTTATTGCTTTTTCTATTTCTTCATTTGGGTGATATAAAACAGGAGTTTGTTTTTCTTTCCCGAATTTATTCATAGCATCCATTTGGAATTCTACAATCTTTTGGGCTTCTTTAAATCCAAAACTTATAGCTGCAATCATTTTTTCTTCTGAAACTTCATTTGCTCCAGCTTCAATCATCATAACTCTTTCTGAAGTTGCACAAACAGTTAAATTTAGTTCGCTAGTTTCTCTTTCAGTTATAGTAGGATTTAAAATGAAAGTACCCTCTTTATTCATTCCTACTGAAACGGTTCCAACTGGTGTAGTAAAAGGAATACTAGATAAGCATAAAGCAAGAGATGCACCGTTCATAGCAAGAATATCAGGAGCATTATCATGATCTACAGATAAAAGTGTACATACTATCTGTACATCATTTCTATAACCTTTTGGAAATAATGGCCTTAATGGTCTATCTATAGCTCTTGCATGTAATATAGAGTTTTCAGAAGGTCGTCCTTCTCGTTTAATAAACCCTCCTGGTATTTTTCCAACAGCATACAATCTTTCCTGATATTCAATACTTAATGGGAAAAAATCTATTCCTTCTCTAGGGCTATCTGAAGAATTTGCATTTACTAATATAACTGTATCTCCATAGCTTATGGTTAGAGCGCAATCTGATAGCATCCCAACTTTTCCATACTCAAAACTTAGTTTTCTACCAGCTACGGTAGTTTCTAATGTGTTATTCATTTTTTTACCTCCTTTTGTATTTTCCTAATCTAAAATAAAGAGCGGTCGCCCGCTCTTTTTGTTATTTTCTTAGACCTAATTTTTTAATAACAGTACGATATCTTTCAATATCATTAGAAGATAGATAGTTTAAAAGACCTTTTCTTTGACCTACCATCATTAACAAACCTCTTCTTGAATGGTGATCTTTTTTGTGAACTTTTAAATGGTCATTTAAATGATTGATTCTTTCTGTTAATAAAGCAATTTGTACTTCTGGAGAACCTGTATCTCCTTCATGTGTACCATATTCTTTGATGATTTCTAATTTTCTTTCTTTATTCATAATTACACCTCCGATTAATATCCCCGTGTTCCAAGCAATTCGCCGGCTATTCGAATTTCCTAGCACAAGGTTCAAGTACAATTATAACAAACTATTTTATAATTGTAAATAAGTTTTATAATATTTGGATATTTTGAGATTCTGCATAAATTTTATCTATTTCTAATTGATTTTTCAATTTATCTAAAGATTCAAATCGTATTTCATCTCGTATTCTTTCTATAAAAAAAACTTTAATATATTCATCATATATATATTCATTAAAATTTAAAAGATAGCTTTCAATAGATAATTTATTTCCATCTACAGTTGGGTTAGTACCAATATTTGTGATAGATTTAAATGTTTTGCCTTTAAATAATGTATTTGTATAATATACTCCTTCTTTTGGAATTATAGTTTTAGGGTTATATTTTAGATTCATAGTAGGAAAATTAATAGTTCTGCCTAGCTGTTTACCTTTTTTTATAGAACCATTTATAGAAAAATAGTTATTTAATAAGGAGTTTGCAAGTTTGATATCTCCTTCTTTTAATTTTTCTCTTATTTTGGAGCTACTAACTATTATATCATTATATTTAACTGGCATTTTTATATAAAGTTTAAAATTATGAATATTACTGAGTTTTTCTAATAAATGAATATCACCTTTATTTTTATATCCAAATTTATAGTTGTATCCTACAACTATTCCTTTTGCATTATAGTAGTATATAATATTTTTAATAAAATTTTCAGGACTAGTTTTCATCATTTCATCATCAAAATCTGCAAAATTAACTATATCAATTGATAAATCTTTAAAAATCTGGATCTTTTGAGTATTGTCCATTATAAGATTAGGTGATTTGCTATAGTTAATAAAACTTAAAGGATGATTTCTAAATGTAAAAACCATAGATTTACATTTATTTTCTTTAGCTAAAGCTTTAGTTTTTTCAATTAAGGATCTATGTCCTAAATGAACTCCATCAAAGTTTCCAAGGACAATAAAAGTATTGTCCTTTATAGGAAATTTAAAATTGTTTTCTAAAATAACCATAATCATACCTCAAATAAGAAGTTTTACTATACTAAAATATTCTTTGTTTTTTCTGCCTATTCCAATAAACAAATTATCTATATATATTCTATACAAATTATTTTCCTTAAAATTTAGCAAAAGATTTTCATCCCTTATTTTAACTCCATTTAAAAGAGCATTTTCATATCTTTTATCAAAATTAAATTTATGAAATTTTGAAAGTGCATCTTCTATACTAATTAAATGTTCTTCTATATTTTCTGTATCTAATTCATTTAATAAATTAGAATTTTCAATAGAAAAAGAACCTGTTTTAGTCCGCTGAAGCTCCCACATAATTGCGCCGCAACCTAATTTATTTCCAATATCGTAACATAGACTTCTAATATATGTTCCTTTAGAACAATCAACTGCAAATTCTACATAGGGTAAGTCTATTTTTAATATTTCAATATTATATATATTAATAAGTCTTGATTTTCTTTCTATTTCTATTCCTTGTCTAGCTAATTCATATAATTTTTTCCCGTTGACTTTTATTGCAGAATACATAGGTGGAATTTGATGTATTTCACCTATAAAGGTATTAATGCATTCTATTACATCTTCACTATTAGGCAAAATATCTGATGTTTTAATTATAGTACCTTCTTTATCATAAGTGTCAGACGTAAATCCAAGTTTTAATGTGGTTTTATAAGTTTTATTATCTTCCATTATGTAATCTGCTATTTTAGTAGCTTTTCCAATACAAATGGGTAGGACACCTGTAGCTAGAGGATCAAGTGTTCCTGTATGTCCAACTTTTTTTGTATTTGCTAGTTTCCGTACTTTTGCAACGGCACCGAAAGAAGATATGTATTTTTCTTTATTAAGGTTTAGTACTCCATTCATTATATCAACTCTTTCTCAATTGCTTTAACTAGTTTAGCTTCTGCATCTAGTATATTAGTTTTCATTGTAAGACCAGAGGCCCTTACATGTCCACCACCACCAAATTGTGAGGCAACTTTGCTTACATCAACAAAAGTTTTAGAACGAAGACTTATTTTAAGACAACCATCTATTTCTTTTAGAAGAATGCAAACTTCTACAGTATCTATTTCCATTCCTATATTTATTATGTCAGAAGTATCACCAAGTTCTTTTTTAAAATCATTTAAAATATCTTCTGTAAGTTTTAAAATACAAATATTTCTTCGTTTATTTAATTTCATCGCATCTATAACTTTTGCATAGAGTTTAACTCTTTCATATTTTTTATTACTATTGATGCGTCTATAAATATCAGGAAAATTAACACCTTTATCAATTAAAGAACCTACAATAGTTAGTGTTCTCGAAGTTGTATTTGAAAATTTAAAAAATCCAGTATCTGTGGCTATAGAAGTATAAAGACATGTTGCTATATCTTTTGTTATTTCTATATCTAATTCATTTAGAATTTGAAATACAATTTCACCTACTGCAGAAGCTTTAGTATCTATATAATTTAAGAAACCATATTTTTGGTTGGATATGTGGTGGTCTATATTTAGTACTTTATAATCTTCAGTATTTACGATGATATTGCCTGATATTCTTTCCTTATTTCCACAATCTAAAACTATAACGATATCTGTTTTATCTAATTTATAATCATTATCATTGTCTATATTATTAAAATATGGGATAAAATTATAAAGTTCAGGTATTTTATCTTCACAAAGTATGTATGAGTCTTTACCTAATTCATTTAATCCTAAAAGAAGTGCTATAGCACTTCCTAAAGAATCTCCATCAGGAGATGTGTGAAAAGTGATACCTATGGTATCACTTTTCTTTATATAGTCTATTATAGCAGCAAAGTCACTCATTACTTTTCTCCTTAATGTCCCTTAAAATTTCGTTTATATGCATACCATGTTCTATGGTATCATCTAAAGTAAATATAAGCTCAGGAGTACATCTTAATTTTAAATTACGACCTACTTCCCGACGAATGAATCCTGCTGAACGTTTAAGTGCGTTAAAAGATTCCTCTTTTCCTTCTTCTTTACCAAAAACACTAACAAAAATTTTAGCATATTTTAAGTCCTTAGTTACATCAACTTTAGTTACACTAACCATGCAAGTCATTCTAGGGTCTTTAACTTCATATTGAATTATTCGGCTTACTTCTTTTTTTACTTCTTCATTTATTCTTCCTGCTCTATATTTAGCCACTTAAATTCCTCCTTATAGAGTTTTCTTCTTTATTTCTTCCATAGTGTAGCATTCGATGATATCTAATTCTCTTAAATCATTAAATTTCTCTACGCCAACACCACATTCAAAACCAGTTTGAACTTCTTTAGCGTCATCTTTAAATCTTTTTAATGAAGCAAAGGTGGATTCAGTTATTACTATTCCGTTTCGTATAACTCTTAAGGATTCATTTCTAACTAGTTTACCAGTTTGAACATAACATCCAACTATAGTTCCAACGTTAGATATTTTATATATTTGTCTAACTTCAGCTCTTCCAAGTACAACTTCTTTCAAGTCAGGGTCAAGCATTCCAATCATAGCAGATTTAACATCATCTATAGCATTATATATAACTCTATAGTTTTTAATATCTACTTTGTCTTTGTCAGCTTGCACACTAGCATTTAAATCTGGACGTACATTAAATCCAATAATAATAGCACTTGAAGCTGTAGCTAATGTTACATCAGTTTCAGTTATAGCACCAACGCCACTATGAATAATACGAACTTTAACTTCATCTGAAGAAATTTTTTCTAAAGATTGTTTTAATGCTTCAACAGAACCTTGAACATCTGCTTTTATTATTATATTAAGTTCTTTTACTTTTCCTTCTTTAATTTGACTATATAAATCTTCAAGAGATATTTTATGAGCATTTTGAAGAAATTCATCTCTTTTTTCTTCTATTTTTTTATTAGCCATTTCTCTTGCACATTTTTCGTTAGTTACTACAGTAAATCTATCTCCTGCTGCTGGAACCTCAGATAAACCAAGTATTTCAACTGGAATAGATGGACCTGCTTTTTTGATTTTTTTGCCATTATCGTCAAACATAGCTCTTATTCTACCATAGGTATTTCCGCAAATAATAGAATCTCCTACTTTTAAGGTACCGTTTTGAACTAATAAAGATGCTACAGGACCTCTTCCTTTATCAAGTTTAGCTTCTATTACTGTTCCTTTGGCATTTCTACAAGAGTTACCTTTTAATTCTAACATTTCTGATGTTAAAACTATCATTTCAAGAAGAGTATCTATTCCTTCTCCAGTTTTAGCAGATACAGGTACACAGATTATATCTCCACCCCAATCTTCTGCAACTAAACCAAATTCAGTTAATTCTTGTTTTACTTTATCGATATTAGCCCCTGGTCTGTCTATTTTATTTATAGCAACTATAACAGGAACGTTAGCAGCTTTACAATGATTTATTGCTTCTTCTGTTTGAGGCATTATTCCATCATCTGCAGCAACAACTAAAACAACAATATCTGTTATTTGTGCTCCACGAGCTCTCATAGAAGTAAATGCTTCATGGCCTGGAGTATCTAAAAATGTGATTTTTTCTCCGGTTACATCAACAGTATAAGCACCTATATGTTGTGTTATACCACCAGCTTCAGATTCAGTTACTTTAGCTTTTCTAACAGAATCTAAAAGAGAAGTTTTACCATGATCTACGTGGCCCATAACAGTAACAACAGCTGGTCGCTTTTCATCATCTAATGCATCACAAGAATCATTATCTTCTTTTACAATACAAGATGCTTCTTCTTTTTTTATAGCTTTAAATTCAAATTTAGCTAAAAGTTTTTCTGCTGTGTCAAAGTCAATATCTTGATTTATTGCTGCCATTATTCCAAGGAATATTAATTGCTTAATAACTTCGTTGTATGGTTTTTTTATTTTATCTGCTAAATCTTTTACTGTTATTGTTTCTCCAACTTCGATTTCATTATTTGCTTTTTCTTCTATAACATTTTCTACTTTGATAGGCTCTACCTCTTCAATCTTTTGTTTTTTTATTTTTTTTACTTTTATATTGTCAACTACTAAGTCTTCATATTTTTCTTCAATGTCGATTTCATCAATTGTTTCTTTTTTATTTTTATCTAATAATAGTTCTTTTATAAGTGCAGCATCACCTTCTTCG
>JBGUER010000086.1:0-13201 GCA_041821285.1 Clostridiaceae bacterium | reverse complement strand
AGAAAGCAAGAACAAAATTTAGGAATAGAAAAAGTTGGAAAAGAGCTTAGAACTATGATGAGCTGGAATCCTGAAAAAAGATAAAAATTATAAAAAATAAAGGAGCAATTTGATGCCTAAAAAAGTATATATATTCGACACAACCCTAAGAGATGGAGAACAAACACCAGGAGTTAGTTTAAATGTAAATGAAAAACTTGAGATAGCAAGACAACTAGAAAAGCTTGGAGTTGATGTTATTGAAGCAGGATTTCCCATTGCTTCAAACGGAGACTTTGAAGGTGTCAAAGCTGTAGCTGAAAATATTAAAAAACCTTATATTGTTGCTTTAGCTAGAGCTACTAAAAAAGATATTGATAGAGCATATGAAGCTATAAAATCTGCTAATAAACCTAGAATTCACACTTTTCTTGCAACTTCAGATATTCATATGGAGTATAAATTAAAAATGACAGAAGATGAAGTTTATAACATGGCCACAGAGATGGTAACTTACGCTAAATCCCTAGTTCCAAGTGTGGAATTCTCGCCTGAAGATGCCTCCCGTACAAGACCTGAATTTTTGTATAGAGTTCTTGAGGGAGTAATAAACGCTGGTGCAGATGTTGTAAACATACCAGACACAGTTGGCTATTCTACTCCAACTGAATTTGGAAATTTTATAGCTGGGATAAAGAAAAACGTTCCAAATATTGATAATGCAATAATAAGTGTTCACTGTCATAACGATTTAGGCTTGGCTGTTGCAAATTCTTTAGCTGCTGTAGAAAACGGAGCTACTCAAATAGAATGTGCTATAAATGGTCTTGGTGAAAGAGCTGGTAATGCAGCACTTGAAGAAATAGTTATGGCAATAAAAACTAGAGCTGATTATTTTAAAGATTATGAACTATCTGTTGATTCTAAAGAAATAACTAAAACTAGTTCACTAGTTAGTTATATGACTGGAATTCAAATCCAACCAAATAAAGCTATAGTAGGAGCTAATGCCTTTGCTCATGAATCTGGAATTCATCAACATGGCGTTTTAAACAATAAAGAAACTTATGAAATCATGACTCCTGAATCTGTTGGACTTAAAACAAATCAAATGATTCTTGGAAAACACTCTGGAAGACATGCATTCGAAGCTAGATTAGAAGAACTTGGTTATGCTAATATTTCTCAAGAAAAATTAAATGAAGCCTTTTCTAAATTCAAAGATTTGGCAGATAAAAAGAAAAAGGTTTCTGATAGAGATATTGAAGTACTTGTTATGCATGAAGCCTTTAGAAATGAAGAAAAATTCAAACTTGAATCTCTTCATACCTTAAGCGGAAACAATACTACACCAACAGCTTCTGTAAAAATAAAAGTAGATGATGATTTTTATGTGGAAGAAGCCGCTATTGGCGACGGACCAGTAAACGCTACTTTTAATGCTATAGAAAAAGCTTTAAACCTTGATATTATACTTTATGATTATTATTTAAAAGCTATTGGAAGCGGGAAAGATGCTTTAGGTGAAGTTTCAGTTAAAATTAAACACAATGATAAAACTTATTCTGGCATTGGAATATCCACAGATGTTATAGAGTCAAGCGCCAATGCATTCATAAATGCTATAAATAAAATAAATTTTAATTTAGATAAATAAAGGAGTTGATTTCAATGGCTATGACTATGACCCAAAAAATATTAGCATACCACTCAAATTTAGATCAAGTTAAAAGTGGAGACTTAATAAATGTTGATTTAGACTTGGTTCTTGGTAATGATATTACCACCCCGGTCGCTATAAAAGAATTTAATAAAATAGGATTAAATAAAGTATTTGATAAAAACAAAATTGCTATAGTTCCAGACCATTTTACTCCTAACAAGGATATAAAATCTGCAGAGCAATGCAAGATGTGTAGAGACTTTGCTCATTCTATGGAGATAGTTAATTATTTTGAAATAGGAGAAGTTGGAATAGAACATGCATTAATTCCTGAAAAGGGGTTAGTGGTTCCTGGTGATGCAGTTATTGGGGCTGATTCCCATACATGCACTTATGGTGCACTTGGAGCATTTTCAACTGGTATTGGTAGTACCGATATGGCAGCTGGAATGGCAACTGGCAAAGCTTGGTTTAAGGTTCCTGAAGCAATTAAATTTAATTTATCAGGAAAACTTAGCAAATATGTTACTGGGAAAGATGTTATTCTTCATATTATAGGAATGATTGGTGTTGACGGTGCTTTATATAAATCCATGGAGTTCACTGGAAAAGGACTTTCAAACATATCTATGGATGGTAGATTCACTATGGCAAATATGGCTATTGAAGCTGGTGCTAAAAATGGAATATTTGAAGTAGATGATAAAACTTTAGACTATGTACATGAACATTCTACAAAGGAATATAAAGTATTTAAGGCAGACCCTGACGCTGAATACAGTCAATGTTATGACATAGATTTATCTTCTATTAAACCTACTGTCGCCTTCCCCCACCTTCCTGAAAATGCTAGGACTATTGATCATGTAGGAGATATTGCTATTGACCAAGTGGTTATAGGTTCTTGTACAAATGGAAGAATTGAAGATTTAAGGGCTGCTGCTGAAGTTTTTAAAGGTAGAAAAGTCAATAAAAGAGTTAGAACTATTATAATACCAGCCACTCAAAAGATTTATCTTCAGGCTATAAAAGAAGGATTAGTTGAAATTTTTATAAATGCCAATGCAGTATTTTCAACACCTACTTGTGGCCCTTGCTTAGGTGGACATATGGGAGTTTTAGCTAAGGGAGAAAGATGCGTATCTACTACAAATAGAAATTTTGTTGGACGAATGGGAGACCCTGAAAGTGAAGTTTATTTAGCTAGTCCTTATATTGCTGCAGCTTCTGCTATTTGCGGAAAGATATGCTCACCTTGTGATTTATAAATTAAAGGAGGTTTTTACATGTTAAGAGGAAATGTTATAAAATATAAAGATAATATAGATACTGATGTTATTATCCCTGCTAGATACTTAAATACCAGCGACCCTAAAGAGCTTGCTCTTCATTGTATGGAAGATATAGATAAAGGTTTTACCAAAAAAGTAAAAGCTGGTGATATTATAGTTGCCGGCAAGAACTTTGGTTGCGGTTCTTCTCGTGAACATGCACCTATTGCTATAAAGGCCTCTGGAATAAGTGTTGTTATTTCTGAAACCTTTGCTAGAATATTTTTCAGAAATTCTATAAACATAGGTCTTCCTATAATAGAATGTGCTGAAGCCGCAAAAGATATTGAACCAGGTGATTTGCTTGAAGTTGATTTATCTAACGGAGAAATTAAAAACATTACAAAAGGCAAAGTTTATTACGCTACCCCCTTCCCTGATTTCATGAAGGAAATTATAAATGCAGGTGGACTTATTAATAAGTTGAAAGTTGAAAATTAAAAGTTATAAGATATGAGTTGAAAATTGAGAGTTGAGAGGTTAAAAGTTCAATTGAGAATTGAAAGTTGAGAATTGAAAATTTAAAATTCAGTTGAGAATTGAAAATTTGGGAGGTTTTATGATGAAAATAGCAGTATTAAAAGGTGATGGAATCGGTCCTGAGGTTATAGATGAATCACTTAAAATCTTAGAAAAAATTGCAAACAAATATAAATTTGATTATGAAATAAAAGAAGGTTTAATAGGTGGTGCAGCTATAGACTCCACCGGAGTACCCCTTCCTAAAGAAACTATTGAAATATGCAAAGAATCTGATGCAGTTTTATTAGGCGCTGTTGGTGGACCTAAATGGGATAAACTTCCTGGTAAATTAAGGCCTGAATCTGGTCTTTTAGGAATAAGAAAAGCTTTAGATGTTTATGCTAATTTAAGACCTGCTATTTTGTTTAAAGAACTAAAATCATCATCTAATCTTAAAGAAGAAGTTTTAAAAGATGGGCTTGATTTACTTATTGTTCGTGAACTTATTGGAGGCGCTTATTTTGGTGAAAAAGGCCGAGAAACCATAAATTCAAATGGTAAAGATATAATTCGTGCTTATGATATAATAGACTACAAATCTAATGAAATAGAAAGAATTCTTAAAATGGGTTTTGAATCTGCAAGAAAGAGAAATAAAAAACTTACTTTAGTTGATAAAGCTAATGTTTTAGAAAGCTCTAAACTTTGGAGAGAAATAGCTATGAATATGGCTTCTGATTATAATGATATAGAACTTAATTTTATGTATGTTGATAATGCCGCTATGCAGCTTATTAATAATCCAAATCAATTTGATGTTATTGTAACTGAAAATATGTTTGGTGATATTTTAAGTGATGAAGCTTCCATGCTTACAGGCTCTCTTGGAAATCTTCCATCCGCTTCTTTAGGTGATAATAAAGCAGCTTTATACGAACCAATTCACGGTTCAGCTCCTGATATCGCAGGTCTTGATATTGCAAATCCTATTGGCACCATAATGAGTCTTGCTATGATGCTTAAATATAGCTTCAACTTAGATGACGCTTCTAATGATATAAAATCTGCAGTCTCAAAGGTTTTAGAAAAAGGATATAGAACATCCGATATAATGAAAAATGGAAATATAAAAGTTTCCACAAAAGAAATGGGAAATTATATTGCAAGTGAAATATAGAGTAAATAAGGAGGGATTTTTATGTTAGGTTCTCAAGCAATAGTTAAATGTTTGGAAAATGAAAAAGTTACAACAATATTTGGATATCCAGGTGCTACAGTCGTCCCTCTTTATGAAGCATTAAGAAATTCTGATATTAATCATATTTTAGTTAGACAAGAACAAGCCGCAGGTCACGCAGCTTCTGGATATGCAAGAAGTTTAAGGACTACAGGAGTTTGCATGGCAACTTCAGGCCCTGGCGCTACAAATCTTATAACTGCCATTGCTACAGCCTATATGGATTCTATTCCTATGGTTATTATAACTGGTCAAATTGAATCAAATTTAATCGGAAAAGATATATTCCAAGAAGCTGATGTAGTTGGTGCTACCTCATCATTTACAAAGCATAATTATTTGATAAACGATGTAAAAGACATTCCAAGAATATTTAAAGAGGCTTTTTATATTGCAGGTAGTGGCAGAAAAGGTCCTGTTCTTATAGATATTCCTGTAGACATTCAAAAGCAAGAAATTGATTTTTCATATCCTTTAGAAGTTAATATAAGAGGATATAAACCCACCATTGAAGGTCATAGTGTTCAAATAAAAAGAGCTATTAATAAAATTTCAAAAAGTGTTAAACCCTTAATCTGTGTAGGTGGAGGTATAATATCTGCAAACGCTGAAGATGAACTCAAAGAATTTGTAGGCAAATCTCATATTCCTGTAATCCATACTTTAATGGCAAAAGATGCTTTAAATTCCGATTCCCCTTATTATATGGGAATGATTGGCACTCACGGCGCTATTCAAGGAAATAGAGCTGTTAAAGAAGCTGATCTTGTTATTCTTATTGGAACTCGTGTTGCAGATAGAGCAACTGGTGGGTCTAAATTTGCAAAAAATGCAGATATAATTCATATAGATGTAGACCCTGCGGAAATAGGTAAGAACCTAGGTACAAATATTCCTTTAGTTGGGGATTCTAAATGTATATTAAAAAAATTAAATGAAAGTATATCTGCTTTAAATACAACTGAATGGTTAAATGAAATAAATTCTTATAAATCTAAAAATGCTTGTGCTACTGATACTTGTACTACTGATGCTTGTGCTGAAACTGGCATTGGTGCTGATACTTCTTCTGATACTGGATTTGTTAATCCCAAATATGCATTAAAATTATTATCTAAAATGGTGGAAGATGACTGCATTTTCACAACTGATGTAGGTCAAAACCAAATTTGGTCAGCTCACAATATTTCAATAACTGCAGAGAGAAGATTTTTAACCTCTGGGGGCCTTGGAACTATGGGGTATTCCCTTCCTGCTTCAATAGGCGCTAAAATTGGGAATCCTTCAAAAAGAGTTGTAGCTGTTTTAGGTGATGGTGGCTTTCAGATGAGTTTATTTGAACTTGGAACAATTAAAGCAAATAATTTAAATATAATTATTTTACTTTTTAATAATGAAGTTTTGGGTATGGTTAACGAAATGCAAAATAAAATTTATAATGCGTCTTATGGAGTTTCTTTATCTGGAAATCCTGATTTTATTAAATTAGCAGATTCCTATGAAATCAAAGGAAAAAAAGTTTTTAATAACTCAGAACTTGAAAATGCATTTAACGAAGCTTTAAATTGCCAAGGTTCTTTCTTAATAGAATGTGCTGTTTCTAAAGATGAAAGTACTTTATAGAAATAAGGAGGTTAAATATTATTATGAATACTTATGTTTTATCTGTTTTAGTTGAAAATCACCCTAGTGTTTTAAGTAAAATATCTGGATTATTTGCAAGAAGAGGATATAACATCCATTCTTTAACAGTAGGTCCTACAGAAGATCCCTCCTTATCTAGAATGACAATAGTTGTTAAAGGTGATGAATATATGCTTGAACAAATTCATAAACAGCTTAATAAGCTTATAGATGTTATAAAAATCATTATTTTGGACCCTGAAAAATCTGTGTATAGAGAACTTGCACTTATTAAAGTTACTGCTGCTGACCCTGTTACGAAATCTTCCATTACTGAAGCAGTTAACGTTTTTAGATATAAAATAATAGATATGGATATAAAAAGTATGACCATTGAAGTAACTGGTGATTCCAATAAAGTTGAAGCTTTTATCAGTCTTATGAGGCCATACGGTATTAAAAAAATTGCAAAAACAGGTTTAACCGCATTAGAGCGAGGAAATCTATAAAGTAGGAAATCTATAAAGTAGGAAATTTATAGAAAATGAAATCTATAGAATATATACTGGGCTAGTCCATGTAAGTAAATAGGACTGTCCTTTTATATATTAAAATAACTATGGATGTAGAAAAAAGTCAAAAGATGCACCCTTCGTACTACAAATATGTGTTTTAAACAGCATGTGGTGCTGTTCCGAATTTTGTACCTACATAAATATTAATTGAATTTTCAATTTTAATTTAATTGATTAGAAAACTTAAAGGTACAAATTTATGAACAGCACCACATAGTCTTAAAACATGCTACACCTAGTTCCCACACTCCTCCTATTTACCTGGAAACATACCCTTTTGCTTTTTCATTTTTCCATATTTTATCCAAAATTTCTTCCCTATATCCTTTAAAAAACAAAGAGACTTTGGATACAATTACCCAAAGTCTCTTTGTTCTACTATTATTTTTTTAGTTTTTTAACCTTTTTTGATTTTAGTACTAGAGCAAATCCTGCCATTAACATCATCATTGCAATTGCAAGAAGGTTCCAAAAGTCAACTACTGAACCTGTTTCAGGAAGAACTTTTGAATCTGAATTATCTATAGCTTCGCCTTCGTCTACAGTAGTTTCTCCTTCATCTACAACAGTTTCGCCTTCATCTACAGTTTCTACTTTTGTACTTAATAATTTTATTAAACCATAATTTTCTGTAGTTCTCCATCCATTTCCACTTAAGTCATTCCAATTAGCCATACTGTCTCTTTTTCCTGTCCCTTGATCATCATTAATCTGAAAATCAAAACCAAGCATTTGATCTGGAGTTCCCTTTGCTATATTAAATGGTATAGCCATTTCTACTCTGTAACCACCGGATATTTCCTTTGAAACTGCTTTAAATTTAGTGTCGCTAGGTCCGCCACTTATGGACACATCACCTAGATAACTAACTCTATATTGAACATCATCTTGTTCATAACTAGAAGTTTGTCCGTGATTTTCATCTACAAATATTTCTACAGAATCTTGTTCCCATGCATTTACATTTACTGCACTAAGATTTTCATCTGCTACATCTACTAGTACATATATAAAATTTTCATCCCATATCATTTTAGCTTTTCCAGTTGCACCTTTTGTGTTTTGAGTGTAGGTATCAATATTTACCCACTCAGCATTTTCCCAAACTGAATCTACATCTGCGTCAACATTTGGCGTACCATAAAGTACATCTGCTTCTTTAATTAAATCTTGTAAAACAAGTGTACCGTAATTTGCTGGTTTTTCTACTGTTCCCTTTGTAATATCATTCCAACGAGATTTACTTCCATCAGACATATTAACTAAAATATCAAATCCTAAATTTTCTTTAATTAAATCAGTTTTATCCAATGGTATACTTATTTCCATTGTGTATCCATTATCATTGTCTTTTATACTTGTTTCTACATCTCCATATGAAGTGTCTCCACTAACTACATCATTTCTTGTTATTTTATAATGTCTATCATCTGCTTCTAATTCATCAGATTTAGAATTGTTTTGATCTATAAATAATTCTATTGAGCTGTTAGCATCATATTTATCATCAATAACATTAGCATAAACATATAATTTGCCATCATCCCAACAAGTTTTAAATGTAGTTATAGTTTCACTTTCATCATTTTTTATTTCTTGAGGCAATTGAACTTCCCATACAAAATCTGATTCCGCATCTATAATTGGTGTGGATTTATAAGATTTTATTGTTTGTGTATATATTGGAAGCTTGGAATCATCAACTATTCCCCAATAAGCATATTTGGCTTGATAGTTTTTATCAAATAAAAGTGGCCAGTTATTTCTTGCAACTGGGAAACCATTTAACCAAGATGTATCATCTGTTAAACCCCAAAATGTAACATTAGTTATAATATCTTTATTAGCTTTAAATACTTCAAATAAATCTTTAAATTTATATCCTTGTTTTATTAAAAGTTCTTCAGGTGGTGCATCAAAGCTACTAGCAACACTAGAATATACATCCATATCAAGTTCTGTTATTTGAACATTTAATCCTAAATCTCCAAAAGTTTTTATTGTTTTATCTACTGCTGCTGGGCTTGGGGAGTCAATATTTACATGTGCTTGAAGTCCAACACCATCAATATTTCCAGCTTCTTTTATTGGCTCTACAAGATTTACCATAGCCTGTCTTTTAGATACATTTTCAGTATCATAATCATTATAATAAAGTTTTACACTAGGGTCTGCATATTTTCTAGCATATTCAAAAGCTTTAGCTACAAAATCAGCTCCTATTATATCATACCAATTAGACCTTCTCATTCCATCTAATTGTGATGCTTCCACAGCTTCATTTACAACATCCCATGCATATACATCAGTTCCAAAATGTTCAATCATAGTTTTTATATAATTTTCCATTCTCTCAAGCATAGCATCACGTGTTAAATACTCTCCAGTAGTTGAATAACCTTCTCTGAAAAACCAATCTGGTGTTTGACTATGCCAAACTAAAGTATGTCCTCTAAGTGCTATATTATTAGCTTTAGCAAATTTTACATACTCATCTGCTGTTGTGAAATCAATAGTTCCGTCTTCTTTAAGCATACTTTCTGGTTTCATTGCATTTTCAGCTGTTATGCTGTTAAAATGTTTTGTTGTTAGTTCTGATTTTATTGTAGATGTAATGGCTCCAGTTGGTATAGCTGCTCCTATGGAGAAATAATCCTTATAAACATCTTTTAAAGAAGGTATATCTTCTTGAATAGATTGATTACTTTTTTCTTCTTCAGTTATTGATACATCATCTAAATAATATGTCAATGTTGAACCAGCATCACTATATGGCGTTTCAAAATATATTGTTAACGATTCCAATTCACCTATAAAATCTAATGCAAATTGTCCTGATATCTTTGTCCATGTTTTGTCAGGTACTTTTGCAGTTCCAAAAGTATCATATGAAGGTGATGTAATTCCTATTTGCTTAGATAAATTTATAATTTCTTCATTTCCACTATTTTGGTATACCCAAGCTTCAACCATATAAGTATTACCATTTGCAACAAGATTAGTTAAGTCATAGGCTGCTGCATCATAGGTATTTGCTCTATTAGATACTTTTAAAGAATATGAACCACTATGTGCTTCAACTTCATCTGTTCTAGTTAAAACTTCTTCACCTATTCTTGGTATCCAATTATTATTATCTACTTCAAACGTTGAATTTATAGGTTCAAAATTTGATATTGTAGCTTCTCCTGTGGATTCAGAAGTTATTTCGGTTACTACAACATTATCCATATAATATTCTAAAGTTTTATCTGAAGCTTCTGTATATAGTAATAATTCAGTTGCCTCTACTGTGTAAGAATAATTCCCTTTTAATTCTGTCCATACTTTATTTGGAACATCTATTTCAATTATAGTGTCCCATCCTTGAGTTCCGTCAACTGTTTTCTGTATGCTAAGTTTCATATGTTGAGTTTCTCCACTTGACTGATAAACCCAAGTAGACATTGAATATTTTTTACTAGGTTCTACTTTAGAAAGTAGATCATATTGAGCACCATGCCAAGTATCAGTTCTGCCTAAAACTTTAAGGCTACCAGTTCCTTCTTTAGATTGCTCAGAACTTTGCTCAATTGTAACTCCGTCTCCCCTTGCTTGCCATTCATTTGTTCCATCTTCAAAAGTTGATTCTAAAACAGCTTCTGTTGATTCTTCTGCTTTTGCTATCACTTGAAATATACCATTTGGCAACAATGATACACATAACATTAGAACTGTTAACATACTAATAATTTTCTTTGACATTTAATAGCCTCCCGCTTATTTCTCAATCTCTAATTTGTTAATATATTACTAATATAACCTCCTTTCTTTTCTGGGAAGGTTCCCAGTAAATATAAAAAATATATTGTATTATTAAAATAAACTAATTATTTTATTGTTTCTTTGGGAACGTTCCCATCATTATTAAAAGTCATCGCTATTTTAATAATATAATTGCTTATAGACTTTTTATTTAAATTATTTAGATAAACTTATTTCCACTTGTACTATTTCTTATCTTTAATTTACAAGAAAAATCTTTGCTATACTCACCTATGCCTTGTTCCATCATTTGCATTAATTTTCCTACAGCATATTCACTTATATCTTTTTGTGGTTGTTTTACAGAAGTTATAGCTGGAATATTATTATGGGTTACCTCTGCTGCAACTATATCATCAAATCCAATTACTGAAAATTCCTCTGGGACTTTAATTCCAGAGTCAATAAGTCCGTCAATAAAACCAGTTGCTAAAATATTATTGGAACATACTGCGGCTGTTATTTTTTCATTTCTTATTGATGGCGCTATTTTTAAAGCAAGCTCATAAGCTGATTCCATAAAATAATCTAGATAATAAGTTATTTCATAATCTAAATTATGCATAGTTACAGCTTCACTATATCCCTTATTTCTTTCAACAAATTCTTTGTCTAATGGTCCTGATATGTTTATGATTTTCCTATGCCCAAGTTTTATTAAGTATTCAACGGCTTCATAATATGCCCTATAATTATTTATATTAATATATGTTACGTCTTGCACGTCTAACATAGACTGTATGACTACTAAAGGGTATTTACTTAAAACTAAAGATTCTAATTCTTCTTTAGTCACAGTACCTTCTCCTAAAAAAATAAATCCATCTACTTTTTTATTTAAAAATTCTAAATAATCAATATTTGATTCTTCATAGCTTGTTCTATTACAATACAATGCGCCATATCCCATGCTATCTGCTATATGATGGAGATTTCTAATGTATTCAGAATAGAAATTATTTGATAATTCTCTTACAATAATTCCTATGGTGTGAGTTTTTTGCAATACTAAACTTCTTGCTAATGCGTTTGGTTTATAATTTAATTTTTTTATTGTTTCTTGAATTTTTAATCGCTTATCTTCTTTTACCCCAGGTTGATCATTTATCACTCTAGAAACGGTACTTTTTGAAACACCAGCTACTTTAGCAATATCGTATAAATTTGCCATCTTAATATCTCCTATAGTTATATTTTCCTTTTCAATTAAATATTATCACTATCTGGGAACGATTTCAATAGTATATTTTTAATTTTTGGTAATTAAGGCTTGTACTATCCAGTTACATATATGTTTTTTTATCAGCATGTGGTGCTGTTCCGAATTTTGTACCTATATAATTTTTGATTTTATTTTTTTCTATTTAAATTAATCAATTAATTATACAACTTAACTCAAAGGTACAATTTTATGAACAGCACCACATAGTCTTCAAAATACCCTATAGCCTATTCCCACATTCCTCCTAATTAACTAGAAACATCCCTTTTAAAAAACTAAAGACTTTGAATACAATAACCCAAAGTCTCTCTTTCTTCTTATTTTATATATAAAGGTCTCTTTCGCCTTTTTTAAGTCTTTCCATATTATCTTTGACTAAATTTTTCACATCATCTCTTGGAATATTTTCTATTTCTCTTTCTATTAGTTCCATTCCTATTTTATACAGCTCTTCATCACCATAATCTAAAATGTATTCCATCAAAGTCATTAAAGCATTAGGTCCACAAACATATTGAATGTTTCCAGATTTGGCCAAACTCATGAATCTATCTCCGGTTCTTCCTTTTCTATAGCAAGCTGTACAATAACTTGGAATATATCCATCACTTATTAATGCTTTTAAAATTTCTAATGGACTTCTATGATCTTCAAGTGTAAATTGTTTTATAGCTTTTCCTTGTTCACTTTCTTTATATCCACCAACTCCAGTACAAGAACCTGCACTTACCTGGGAAACTCCATATTTTAAAACTTCTTTTCTCATAGACGCAGACTCTCTAGTTGACATAATTATTCCAGTGAAAGGAACTGATATTCTTATTATAGCCACTAGCTTTTTAAATGTCTCATCATCTACTAAATCAGAGAACATCTCCATATCCATTCCTTCAGCTTTCTTAAGCCTTGGAACTGAAATAGTATGAAATCCTACACCAAATTTCTCCTCTAAATGTTCATTGTGAAGCATAAGACTTAAAATTTCAAATTTCCAATCAGAAAGGCCAAATAAAACTCCTCCTCCTACATCATCTATTCCGCCTTCCATAGCACGGTCAAAAGCTGTTAGGTGATATTCATAATCTCCTTTTAAACATTTTGGATGCATTTTCTCATAATTTGGTTTATGATAAGTTTCTTGAAATAAAATATATGTTCCAATTTTAGCTTCTTTTAATTTCTTATAGTTTTCAACAGTTGTAGCTGCTATATTTACATTTATTCTTCTTATAACACCATTTTCATTTTGGGTGGAATATACAGCATCTATGGCATCCAAAACATAGTCTATCGGGCAATTTACAG
>JBGUER010000085.1:0-13253 GCA_041821285.1 Clostridiaceae bacterium | reverse complement strand
ATATTCTTTTCGAGTTAATCTAAAGAAATTCGCCATTTTTAGGTTACATAGATTTAAGCTAGTTGCATATAAAAATAATACTAAAAATAACATTGTGGTAGTAGATAAATTTATAAAATTTAATGCTCCTATTTTGTTTGTTACATCCCCTAAAATAGAAACTAATATGCTTTCTATAAGAATAATAAAACAAATAGTACCAGCTATAATTTCAAAATTTTTAGAACAGCTATGCTGCAGCTTAATATGCTTTTTTAAAGCTTCCATTTATTTCACTTCCTCTGCTATGTATTTTGAAGTTAATTTAATAAATAATTCCTGCAAAGTCATATGCTTTAAACTCAATCCCTGATTTGTCATATCCTTTTGTTCTTCCATACTTATATGATTATATACATAAGCTTTTTTTACAATTCCTAAATCTTTGATCTCTAATATATTTTTATCCTTTAATTTATCTTTTAATAAATTCTCTTCCCCTGAAATAATATAAGATTTTTCATTTATTGTATCCATTTCTTCATGAAGTCTTATCTTACCTTCATGAAGAAAAATAACTTCTTCAAATATATTGCTAACCTCATCTATCAAATGAGTTGAAAATATTATTGTTCTGGGATATTCTAGATAATCATTTAAAAGAATTTCATAAAATAGCTCCCTTGATGGTGCATCAAGACCTAGATATGCTTCATCATATATAGTTAAAGGTGCACGGGAAGATAGTCCTATTATTACCCCTACCATAGCTTCCATTCCATTAGATAACGTATTATATTTTTTATTTACATCTAAATTAAATTTAGAAACTAAATCAGTTTTAAAATCTTCATCCCAATAAGGAAATAAGCTTTTAGATAAACTAAATATTTCTTTTACTTTCATATTGGTTAAATGTGGCATTTTATCTTTAACATAACATATTTTTTTTATTATATCCGGATTTTCAAAATGCTCTTCTTGAAAAACTTTTATGTTTCCTTTTGAATTAAAAACCTGACCTGCTACTATATTTAATAAAGTAGTTTTACCAGCTCCATTTCTTCCTAAAAATCCATAGATTTTATTTTCTTCCAGTTTTATATTTATATCATTTAAAACCGTTAAATCTTTATAGTTTTTGCATAAATTATTACACTCTAAAGCATACATAAACTCCCCCCTATCTATTTTTTATTGTATCTATTATTTCTTCTTTATTCATTCCAAGCTTTTCTCCCTCAAACAATAATTTATCTACATACTCTTCAATAAATCTTTTTTTTCTTTTAGTTAATATTTTATTTCTAGCACCAATGGATACAAACATTCCAATTCCTCTCTTTTTATATAGGATCCCTTCTTCAGCTAAAATATTTATTCCCTTATTTGCTGTGGCAGGATTTATCTTATAAATAGAGGCAAATTGATTTTTAGATAAAATTTGCTGTTCTTCTTTTATATTTTCTTTAAGGATTTCATCTTCAATCCATTCAGATATTTGCATATAAATAGGTTTTATAGAGTCATTAGAAAAATCCATATTTACCCCCCTTTTTTTAAGTTAACTGGTTGTTTAGTTGTGTAACTAACCATATAGATATAATACAATATACTTCCATCTATGTCAACTAAATTTTATAAGAAAGTGGCTATCGCCACATTTAATTGATAATTGACAATTGACAATGGACAATTGCGGTTGAAAGTCATAGACTTTCTTGAAATATATAAAAAAAACATACCGCTATTTGCAGTATGTTAAATCTTTAATATTTTTTTTAGTATATAATTTATACCCAGTTAATACAGATAAAAAGCATATTAAAGCTGTGATTATTCCAATTACTATTAAAATCGCATTGGCTTGTTTCATTATAGAAAAGCCTTGATAAAAACCCAACTTATCAAAATTCGCTATTTTAGATACTTTGCTTTTTAATAATAACATAAAGGTATAACCCAATGCTGAAAATCCTGCAAAACAAGCTATTCTTATCTTTCTATTTTTTATGAATACTATGGTAGTTCCTATAAACAATATTAAAACTACTATTAATATCATCAAAACATACGATTGCGTTGTATTGGCTAATTGATAAGCTTCTTCTGGAACTGTACCATTTGGAGGAGTACTGCCTATATGCTGTGGAAAAAAAAGATACAAAAATCCCATTAAAGACAATATAAAAGCTATTCCTAGAATAGTTATTGTTAAATACATTACTACAAAGCTTATACCGGAAAATAGGAATATATTAAAAGCTATAAATTTTCTTGAAACAGGAACAGTTTCAAATATTCTTTTTTCTCCCCTAGCCATTGTATTTATAAACCAAACACTAATAACTGCCAGTGGTATTATGAATAGATTCACTGTGATCGAATAATTTTCTAAGAAAAAATTAAATTCTAAAAATACTGATAAAAACATTACAAAGAAAAAACTAATAATATTGGTAGGTTTTCCTTCATAATTCCCATCCATTGAAATTGAATTTAACAAAATTCTTTGATAGGCTATAACTTTTTTAAACATAAATTTCTCTCCTTACCCCTATATATTCTATAGGATAACATTATTGATGATGGAGCCATCACTATACAGCATGCTATTAAAATCATTAACATTTCACTATAGTTTGTAGTTAAATTAATTTTACCTAAAAATGAACTACCATCATTATATACAAACCTTTTACTAAACAGTGAAAGTGCAATTTTAACAAATACAATTTCAAAAGCAATGTAAGTTCTTCTTATTGCTAAATGTTTTACGAAAAAACTAGGAATAAATATACAAGCTATAATAATAAATAATAAAGCAATTACTACAACAAATTTTATATTTCCAAATGTCACTAATAAATCTATTTTGATAAAATCTAATTTAGGAACAAAGTGTTTAATAATATTAAAAATTAATATTATTCCTTGAACTGGTATTAAAATTCCTATTGAAACTAGAACTGGAAATAAGTATATATTTATACTATGATATAGCTTTGAAACCGGTGGAACATCATATAATTTTTGGGGTGAATTTATTATATAATATAAAATAAATAAAGGATAAACTAGCGCCATAAATATTACATACATTCCATTATCACCAATAGAAGTAACTATAAGAACAAAACAAAGTATTATAGTTGCTTTTAAATTAGGGTGGCTGCTATCATCATTGGTTTTCCAAGCCCTAAACGATCCTGATAAAATAAGTTGATAACTCCAAAATTTTTTTATCATTTCTTAGCCCCCAGATAGATCATAATTTCTTCTATGGTAGGTCTTGCTGTTTTTACTCCTTTAATGTTTTCTAGATTATATTTAGAATAACTTAGTCCTTCATAACCTAAAAACGTTTCTTTTATTCCTATAATTTGTGATTTTATCTCTTCTGTAATAACTTCTTTATCTATATGCACAAGATGATATTTATCTATCATCTCATCTTTTTCATGACACATTAATATTTCACCATTATCTATCATTGTTATATAATCTGCTATTTTTTCTAAATCGCTCGTGATATGTGTAGAAAACAAAACAGATTTCTTTTCATCCTGCATATATTCTAATAAAACATCAATAAGCTCTGCACGAGCTACAGGGTCTAGTCCTGCTGTTGGTTCATCTAATATTAACAAGTCAGGATTATGACTCATAGCCATAACTATACCAAATTTCATTTGCATTCCCTTAGAATAAGCTGATAGTCTTTTATTTGGATCTAGTTCAAATCTTTTCATAAGTTCATCATATTTTTCAAAATCAAAATTTTCATAAAAGGGAGAAAATAATTTTTTTATTTTTTTAGGTTTATATGCTAAAGGATATATCAAACTATCATAAACCACACCTATTTTCCCTTTAACTATGGGTTCATTTCCAAACATTTTTATTCCATCAAATAAAACTTCACCAGATTTTTTTTCATATTTATCTAAAATAGTTTTTATAAGTGAGGTTTTCCCTGCTCCATTTTTTCCTACAAGACCCATTATAGTTCCTTTTTCTATAGATATATTAATATCTTTTAATGAAAACTTTCCAATGTCAGCGGATAAATTTAAAATTTCCAAAGCTTTATTTGTCATTTTTATACCCCCATAGATCATTTATAACTTCCATTAACTCATTTTGATTTATACCTGTTGAATCTGTAAACTCTTTTATTTCATAAAGTCTTTCCTTAAGCATATCAATGTGCACTTGTTTTATCCTATCTTTATCAAGCTTTGCTACAAAGCAGCCTCTTCCTTGTAAATTCACAACTATTCCTTCATCTTCAAGTTCCTTATAGGCTCTTTTTACTGTTATTATCCCAACCTTCAAGTCCTTTGCCATAAGTCTTATTGATGGCAATTGAGTTTCTGGTTCTAACTTACCATTTAAAATCATTTCTTTTATTTGATTTTGTATCTGCTGATATATTGGTGTTTGAGAAAGAGTTGATATTAAAATATTCAATTTCTTACCTCCTTTATCTACTGTAACTATACTATAGATACAGTAAGCTATCAATAAAAAAATGGTATAAAATACAATTAAGTATCTACACCATTTTTCTTTTTAATATTATAAACTTAAAAAAAATTAGCAATAGTTTTTTAATTTATCAGTAGTACTTTTTAATGTCTTAATAATTTCGCCTGCTTTTATAGCTTGTTTTTTATTATCTTCAGTCATTCTCAATGTTTCCTCAGAATTCGCCATAGTCTCATCTGCAACTGCAGCTACATCAGCTATTGCTACATTTATATTTTCATTTGATTTAACTATTTGTTTAAAATTATCATTTATATCTTTGATATTATCTTTTAATCCGAATATAATGTCGTATATATCCTTAAATGCATAATCAGCATTTTCAACCATACTATTTTGAACAGAACTAGCTTGTGTTAGATTTTCTAAAGCTACATATGAGCTTTCAAATTCCGTATAAATATTATTTATAAGTTCCTCTATTTGATTTGCAGAGTCTTTACTTTTTTCTGAAAGATTTTTAACTTCATTAGCTACTACCGCAAACCCTTTTCCAGTCTCACCAGCTCTAGCCGCTTCAATTGAAGCATTTAAAGATAATAAATTTGTCTGCTTTGCTATATCTGTAATCATCACTACAATTGATTTTATTTGTTCAAGTTTAATTTTAAGTGAATTCATCATATTGTCTAAGTCTTTATTATACCCTTTAACTCTGCTAGTATTTTCACTTAAATCTTTTATAATATTTCGTCCTTCTTTAAGAGTATTAATATTTTTTTCAAAACCTTTCTCTATATTATCAACAAGTGAAAATGTATCATTTATATCCTTGGTTATATTCAAAGATGCTTTTGATTGCTCTTCTAAATTACTAGCTGAATTTAAATTCCCATTATTTATTTCAGTTACCGCTGTTAAAACAGATACTGCTTTTTCGTTTATATCAGCTATTATTTTTTCTACTTCTAAAGAATTTTCTTCTACAATTTGTGCAGTTTCAATTATATTTTTAATAATAGCATCTTGTTTGTTTTTATCCTTATCTATTTTATTTATTAATTCTTGACTATTTTGAAGCATATTATTAGCTCGCTTTGTAAGAGAAACAAATATTAAACCATCTATAGTTATCTGAATAAAATATTCTATAAAGTGAAGTGGCATATATTGAACTTTAAATAAAAATTCTAAATGCTGCATATAACAAAATACTTGTCCACCAAATACTCCAAGCAATGTTAATAACATTGTTAAAATCATTAATTTTTTATCAAAATAGAGCCCTGCTATACCAATAGGCATAAGCCACATAAAAACTACATTCATATTAAGTAAACTATAATAAAAAGTAACTAAAATAACTGTTGAAATCACAATAAAATATTTAAACATACTAGGATTAATTTTTATAACAATAAGCGGCAATAGCAATAAAAATATACTTGCTCCTGTTAATATAATTATCTGCCTCCAAGGAGTAATAAATATATTTAATAACTTAAAAATTATTATTAGTAAAACACCTACCATAATAAATTTAGTTATTTTTACAATAGTCAAATTAACTTCATTTTCATTTTTTTTAATCAAATCCTCATTCATAAAATAGCCCCCATTTATAATTTTATGCATTTAAAGGTTTACATTATAGTGATAGATAAACTATCACTATAATATATATTATATCACCATTATAAATTTAATCAATAAAAATTTACATATCCAGGTGACCTTTTTAGAATATTTCTTTTCAAATTTATTTTTACACATTTCATGATAATCTATTTTTAACAAATCATTAAGACTCAAGAAATTCATCACTTAATTTGTATCAATAATTATGATTTATTTTTTTATTAAATAAAAGTAAACTCTGAAATATAAGTGTCCAAATAATCAAATTTGACAATATCCTGTGTTTATACAATACCAAAGATAAAATTCCATACACAATGCTTATAAAAACACCTAAAATTCTATTTCTTTTAATTAATTTTTCCTTATTTATCTCCATTTTTGAATTCATAACTGGAGCTTGATTCCATATACAAAATATAACTATAGAAATTAAAATAAGTTTTGACACTAAACCTATTTTAATGTCAAAACTTAAAAAGATAATAAATCCTATTATCATACTAGAAGCTAGAAAACACTTAATTTGAGTATCTTCATGATATCCTCCAATAAATGGTTTTGTAGTGTACATAACTAAAACTACTACAAGAACTTCTATCATATATCCTGTTATTAAAGAAATAATAATAATTCCCACTAATTTTAGTGTCTCAAATAAAAATACCCTTAAAGCGTATTCCACCATTTTCTCTTGATCTTTTGAATAATTATTCACATTTGATATATAACGAGCTATATTTATAATTAATTTTCTCAATAAGCTTCATCTACCTTATTTATATCTCTTCCCTTGCAATTTCTATTTTAAACCTTGTCCAATTTCCATTACTTTCAACTTGTATGTCTCCATTATTCTTATTTAAAATATCCTTTACTATAGAAAGTCCATAACCCCTATTTTCATTAAGATTTTCTTTAGTTGAAAATCCTGTTTGAAATATTTTATTTTTAATTCCATTAGGGATTTCAGGACCATTATTACTTATTATTATAGTTAAACTTTGGTAACTATTGAAACTACTGTATTTTATTAAAGGATTTTTAGAATCTTTTAATGCATCCACAGAATTTTTAATAATATTAGATACTAGTTTTATCAATTCGTTATCTGATAAATTTAAATTTTCATAATTCCCATTATCAGATACTATGGTGTTTATTCCTTTATTAGTTAAATCATTTAATATAGACGCTATTATTGGTGTAGCATTTAAATTTGCACTTACCGCAGTATTAATAGATCCATTTCTATCAATAATCCCTTTCATCAATTCACCAAGCTTGTCGATGTTCCCTAATTGATATAACCCATATAAACTACTAATTTCACTTCCATAATCATGCTTTATTTTTCTAAGTTCTATTATTTTTTCATTTAAAGTTTCATTAAGTTTCTCAATTTCTTTAGCATTTTCACTTATTATAGTAATATAGAAAATCAAAAATAATATTAAAATAAAACACAAACAAAACAACATAGATTTATACATGATTGACATATTCCCATCTTGTACATATACTCTTATTATTTCTAATACTATTATTGAATAATTTATTAACATAATTATAATCATTAAATCTTTGGTTGTTTTTAGATAACTAATAAAATTCAAAATATATTTTCTTAATATATAAACTAATGTATATACAATCCAACCAGGTAAATATATAAATAAAAACATTTGAGTATTCATACTAATGGTTAAATTAATATTACTAATCACAGTCTTATATATTCCAATCAATATGAAAGCACACATTATTATAATAGAATAAATAATACCAAATCCTAATAAAGAGTATCTCTTTTCTTTTGGAAAAAATAACATAGAAATGCTCATAATTCCAATAACCACCAAAATATCACCAAGTACTAATTCAATTAAACCCGTAGTACACAAAATTATTATTAAAGTATTTATAGAAATAAACACTATCATTTTTCTTTTTGTAAGCTTATTTTCTTTTGATACTGTATTATTGATTAACCAAGCCATAATTACTGATTGAAATATTGTAGTTATTATATCTAGTGCTGAAATATTCATTCTATTCTCCTCTTCTGTATGTCAAAAATTTTTGTCTACCTTTTATTCTTAATGTAGTCCGGTATTTCTTCTGTTGCCATACCACCTAAAGATGCTACACCCGTAATCACTACCATTGATGCTAAACTCAAAAGAAATGTTCCAAAATACTTACATACTTTTTTCATACATATCATCTCCTTTTAATTTGATTATACAGCACATTTAACTAAAATAAAACTAATTTATCCAATGTTTGCTATTAAATACTACTTTAATCAGTAAAATGTTTTTTTCAACAATATTCGACATTTTTTCTTTTTTTATAAATTTTTAACCTGAAATAAATAACTCTAGGATAAGTTTTACTTAACCTGAAGCTTTAAAATTTATTAATTTTACTGAACCGTCCCTAGCTTTTTTTTCAATTATGATTTCTTGTTATATGCTATAATATTATAAGTGATTTACATAACTATAAGGAGAATAAATATGAATCTCAATAAAATAAACGGGAATACTTACTATATAAATTCACATACTAATATTGGAATTTATAGTTTTAAAAACAAAAATGCACTACTAATAGATAGTGAAATAAATAATTCTAACGCTAGGAAAATAGATGATGTATTAACACTTAACAAACTACATCCAAAATACATTATAAATACGCATAGTCACATAGATCATTGTGGTGGAAATCATTATTTTCAGGATAATTATCCTGGAGTTCTAGTTTATGCTTCAACTATAGATCGGGTTTTAATGGAAAATTCTTTCATCAATTCTTCTATAGTATTCTCTGGAAATCCAACTAAAAATTCCTTCGATAACAATACGTCTCTTAAAGTAGATTATTCTATTGATTTAGGATTAAATAAAATAAACGATGAAAAATTTAATATTATTCCTCTTTATGGACATACATTAGGTCAGATAGGAATAATAACATCAGATCGTGTTTGCTTCCTTGGAGATAGTATATTTAGTGATGAAATACTTTCCAAATATTCTTTTCCCTATTTATTTGACATAGAAAAATCTATGGATACCTTATCAAAGATAAAAGAGATTGATTGCGACTATTTTGTATTAAGTCATAGTGAAAAAATATTAAATAAAGATGAAATCCAAATATTAGCTACAAAAAATTTAGCTAACATAAATAATTATCTAGAACAAATTTTAGAGTTACTAGACCAGCCTTTATCAAGAGAAGATATAGTTGAAAGTTTGTCTATTTTAAATAGCCTTTCTATGAGCTACAATAACTATCATCTTAATTTTTCTTCAGTTTGTGGTTTTTTAGCTTATCTATATAATAAAAATATGATAGACTATTCTATTGAAGACGGTAGACTATACTATTTTAAAAAAGGAAGTGTTTCTAATGATTTATAAAATCGAAAATGATTTACTTGAAATTCTTTTAAACAGTGAAGGCGCAGAACTAACTAGTATAAAAGGTAAAAATGACAATCTAGAATATCTTTGGATTGGAGATAAAAATTATTGGGGAAGACATGCTCCTGTTTTATTTCCTATTGTTGGTAAAGTTAATAATAACACTTATAGATTAAATGATGAAATTTACCATCTAAACCAACATGGACTGGCAAGAGATTGTAATTTTGAAATTCTATCAACAGGTGAAAATTTCATTAAATTTTCTTTAAAATATAGTGAGGAAACTTTGAAGATATATCCTTATAAATTCAATCTAAAAATAAAATACACCTTGATTGATTCTAAAATCCAAATAGATTATGAAGTAATAAACCTTGATAAAGATGAAATATATTTTTCTATAGGCGCACATCCAGGCTTTAATTGTCCACTACTTCCTAATGAATCTTTTGATGATTATTATATCCAGTTTGAGAAAAATGAAACTTGCCCTACTATGGTTTTAAATAAAGAAGGCTTTTTAAAAAGAGAAAAAATTTCTTATTTAAAAGATTCAAATATTATAAATTTAAATGATAATACATTTAAAAATGATGCTCTTATTTTTAAAAATCTAATATCTAATAGAATATCTTTAAAATCAAATAAATCCTCAAAATCAATATCTTTAGATTTCAAAGGATTCCCTTTCCTTGGTATATGGAGTATGCCAACAGGTGCACCTTTTATATGTATGGAGCCTTGGTTTGGACACGCTGATTTTGAAGATTTTGATGATGATTTCAAAAATAAACCTGGAATAATAAAACTTAATGTGAATAATTCATTTAAATGTAATTACAAAATAGAGATTAACCAATAAAATGGTTAATCTCTATTTTTATTTTATAAAATCAACATTTACAAGTTCAATTCCAGCATTTTCACCCTTTGTGTTGATAATAGATCTATTATTTTTATCTCTTAATTTAATTTGTATTTTACCCTCTATTCCCTCTTTTATGGTATTTATCATTTTACCTTGCGCAGGTGCTAATAAATCTCCAGAATTCTCTGATTCTGCTGTAATATATAATTTATACTTAAAACTTCTAACTAAAATTTCAATTTTAGTTCCACTATATGATAATATTTCAGCTTTAGCTCCAGTATAGCTTGCAAATCGATATTCTTTATCACCTATTTGTATATTACACAAAAAACCATTGAAACTAAACCCCATAAAAGGAATTTCAGCTAAACTAAACATAAAACTGAAATCATCATTTGAAAAATCATTACACTGAAGCCATATATAATTTTTAGGGAAAGAACTTCCCCAATCCTTTTCTATATACCCCTTAGTTTTATCAAAATCAAGAGATTCATTATTTATTTTTAAACTTCCTTCTACTTTGTGTTCCATGCTAATAACACCATGATTGCATTCCATAAAAGTTAAATATCCAAAAGGTCCCATAATATTGGGCATCCAAATAGTTCTTTTTATCTTTTTCATGTTTGTAAAGTTCAAACTGCCCTTAATAGATACATCTCCATCATTAATATCTAATTTTACTTTGTTTTTACTAAATGTATTATTCCCTATTTTTATCTGAAATTTATCTTCAGAATATAAAAATTCTTCTATACTAAATCTAAAATAATAAGTTTTCATAGCTGGTGCTATTATTACTTGAATGAAAGCGTGTTTGTCTGATTTATCTAAACTTATCCCAGGTATTAAACTAAGAACGCATTTATTATTTGATGATACTTGTTTAAAATACCACCCTTCAAAATATGATGTTTTATCTTTATTTCCTTGAAAATATTCAGGGTTAATAAGTTTTTCATACCATATATTTTTCAAAGCTATCTCCTTTAGATTTAATATCTAAATTTAATCTATGTTTATCCTTCTTCCTTCATTTTCTGATTTATAAGCCATATCTATTATCTTTTGAGATTTATAGGCTTCCATAAGTGTAGGTGTTTCTTTATATACAATTTTACCCTCTTGCACGTTTAGCAAGAAATTAACTAAGCTAGCCATATGAGCATTCATAAACCATCCTAAATCAACCCTAGATGATGGATAAATAGTTTTATGATATTTACTAAACTCACTTTTTCTTTCTAATTCACCTTTTATTAATATTCCCTTTTCATGCAAAAATATTTCAGGATAATTAGGATTTTTAGTAGATATCTCTACCTTTCCTTTAGTTCCATATATTTCAATTGAAACATCTTCATCAAGATCACTAGATATTCTTGACACTTCTAGAGTACCATATCCCCCGTTTATCAAATTTAAATCAAGAAGCGCCCATTCATCTACTTCTGATTTTACTTTTTCCTTTTTTGAGCTGTCTTTGTATCTTTCTTTAACATGTATACTGGTTTTAGCATGAACATCTTTAACTTCACCCATTAAAAATCTAACTAAATCCACCATATGAATTCCAAGGTCTACTAAAGCCCCTCCACCAGAAGCTTCTTTTTCAAGTCTCCAAGACATAGGTCTTTCACTATTTAAATAACTTTTATGAAAATATTTTATTCTAAAATTCAATATTTCACCTAAGTTTCCTTCATCTATATAATCTTTAGCCAGCACAACTGCAGGAATAAATCTAAACATTAAAGCAGTTTGGTTTACTATTTTACTTTTCTCGCTAAGTTCTGCTAGTTCTTTTGCATCATTTATGTCCTTTGCCGATGGTTTTTCCATATAAAGATTTTTATCAGCTAATATTACTTTTTTCCCTTGGTCATAATGCATAAAATTGGGGGTACATATATCTATTATTTTAGTATTAGAATCATTTATTATATCTTCTATGTCTTTTGTACTATATTTAAAATCTTCAAATTTATTTTCTTTCGACCTAGTACAAACCCAGTTAAATTTGGGTTTCACCTCCAAATTATCATATACAAGATTTAATGTTTTAAGTGCAATAATATGTGTTTTTGCTATCATTCCAGTTCCTACAATTCCATATCCAATTTCCATATAATTCCCTCCTATTTTTATTAATTTAATATAAATTTATTTATAGCATTCGCTACTCCATCTTCTTGATTTGTTAAAGTTATAAAATCAGCTTTTTCTTTAATACTTTTAAATGCATTTCCCATGGCAATTCCAAGTCCAGCATATTCTATCATGTGTTCATCATTACCTGAATCTCCTATAGCTATTATCTCTTCTCTTTTAATTCCTAAATAATTAGCTAATTTTTCTAATGCTATCCCTTTATTAGTATCCTTATGAATTACCTCTAGTGTATAAGGTGTTGTTTTCATAATAGAATATTTATTTTTAAAGTCTTCTGGTATAAAATCTAAATTTCCGAAAAGATTTTTTTTATAATCTTTTTTTTCTTCAATTTCTAATGAAACAAGTGCTTCCTTTTTGAAAAATCCACTCATTTCCTCTTGTACTTTCTTGTCTTCATTTATAAGATTAATTTTATATATATTTCCTTGTTTCAATTCTTCAAAATTTTTCACTTCAAAAGGCAATCTATTTTCAATAGCTTCACAAGTAGTATAAAAATTTATCTCAGGACTTATAAATGCATGTTTTGAAACAGCATTTAGCGTTGTATTAAATCTTCTTGTAAAATTATATATCTCCATTACACTATTATGGTTTATTCCATTTTCAAAAATAACTTTTTCTTTAGTATTATTTAAAACTAAAGCACCACTTAG
>JBGUER010000084.1:0-13335 GCA_041821285.1 Clostridiaceae bacterium | reverse complement strand
CAGTCAGGTCCATGAAAATCTCTCCATCTTTGTTTTTAACTACTCGTATAAGTTCTTTTTTTGGCTTCATTTCCATGCAACCGTTGCACATTCTTTGTGGAATTTTTTTTGTTTTCATAAATTCACCTCTAATTAAATTGATTTTATATTATTGGTTTCATTATCATATTGAGACTTGCTTTTTATATCGATTTTCCAACTTGTTAGTTTAGCTGCAAGTCTTACATTCTGACCTTCTTTACCAATGGCTAAAGATAATTGAGTATCATCTACAATAACCTTTGCAGATTTATTATTTTCGTTAATTTCAACATCTAATACTTTAGCAGGACTTAGAGAATTTGCAATATATCTTTCAGGTAATTTATCCCACTTTATTATATCTATTTTTTCATTTTTTAATTCTCGCACTATTGTTTGAACTCTTACACCTTTAGGACCAACACAAGCACCCATGGCATCTACATTTTCATCTTTTGAATGTACAGCTATTTTAGTTCTATGACCGGCTTCTCTTGAAATACTTTTTATTTCAACTGTTCCATCAGATATTTCCGGAACTTCAAGTTCAAACAGTCTTTTTATAAGTCCTGGATGAGTTCTAGATATAACTATCTGAGCTCCTTTAGTTGTGTTCTTAACTTCTACGATATAAAATTTAAGCCTTTCATTAAATATATAATTTTCACCAGGCATTTGTTCGTTTGGGCCGAGTATAGCTTCAATCCTACCTAAATTAACAAAAACATTTCCTTTATCTTTTCTAATTACAGTTCCGTTAATAATATCAAACTCTTTTTCTGAAAACTCTTGATATATTACATTTCTTTCAGCTTCTTTTATTCTTTGGACAACCACTTGTTTTGCTGCTTGGGCAGCTACTCTACCGAATGTTTTAGGTGTAACCTCTAAATCTACTATATCCTGCAGATCATATTTTTTATCAATATTACGTGCTTCTTCAAGTGTAATATCAATCATTGGATCGTAGATATAAAATTCGTCATTTTCTAATTCTTCTTCAATATCAACTACTCTTTTTTGAGAGTATACATGTATATCACCATGTTCTCTATCCATAGTAACTTTAACAGCTTGTGTAGCTGAATTTGGAGTTGGATAATTTTTTTTGTAAGCTGTTTCTAAGGCATTTTCTATTGTACTAAAGATTAAGTCTTCACTGATTCCTTTTTCTTTAACTAATTGTTTTAATGCCGTTATAAATTCTTCATTCATAATATTAACCTCCTAAAAATCCCCATACTTATTTATTTTAACAATATTATTTCTTAATAGTTTAATAGAATTATCTTCATCTTTTACAACTATAGTATTAGTATCAAAGAACTCAAGTATCCCTATGTAAACCTTTTTGCCATTTGTAGGGTTTTTTAGTTTTATTTTTATTTTGATACCTATATGTTTTTTTAGGTGGTATTCATTAAATAGTTCTCTTTCCATGCCTGGAGAGGATACTTCTAAAGTATAAACATCTTCAATAGGATCTTTTTCATCTAAGTAAGTACTTAAAATTCTACTAACCTTTTCGCAATCATTTAAAGATATTGTACCATCATTATCTATATACACTCTTAAAATATAAACATTAGATTCTTTTTTAAATTCAATATGGTAGATTTCATAGCCCAATTCAACAATTAGTGGGGTAATATCCGAAGTTAAATTTTCTAGTAATTTTTCTTTATTCATTTTAACCTCCTTTATAAGTATTCCTTATAAAATTTTAATTTACAATATAGACAAATAGAAAGAGCGGGTTTTAACCCACTCCTAAGCTGACAGTATTAAGTAATAAATCTAAATTAATGTTATCACAATAAAATAAATAATGCAACTTTTAAACCATATTTATTTTAAAACAAGGATAACTGATTAGTTTCAGGTAGATTTTTTAAGCAACCATGATTATTTAGCGCCTCAATTACTGTTTTAGTTACTTTTGTTCTTTTTCTAAGATTTTCTTTAGATAAGAATTCTCCATCTTTTCTTGCCTTTTCTATATTGATAGCAGCATTATCTCCAACCCCTGTTAAGGAATTCATTGGAGGCAATATTCCATTATCTACAATTTTAAATTTTGTTGCACTTGATTTATATAAATCAACTTTTAAAAACTTGATTTTTCTTTTATACATTTCATAACATATTTCAAGAATAGTTAGAAGACCCTTATCCTTTTGAGTAATATCATTTCCTAAAGCACTTATTTCCTTAATTTTAGCAGCTATAGATTCTTCACCTTTTACTATTAAATCAGCGTCAAAGTCAGAAGCTCTAACAGAAAAATAAGCAGTATAATAAGCTTCAGGATAATATACTTTAAAATAAGCTATTCGTATAGCCATCATAACATAGGCTACTGCATGTCCCTTTGGAAACATGTATTTTATTTTTTTACAAGAATCTATATACCAATCAGGAACTTTATTTTCTTTCATTAGTTGTTCATCTTCTTCTGTTAATCCCTTCCCTTTTCTTACTTTTTCCATAATGGTAAATGAGTTTTTAGGTGGTAGCCCCTTTTGAATTAAATAAATCATAATATCATCTCTTGTTGCGATGCAGTCTTTTAATGTAGTATAACCTTCTTTTATATAATACTGAGCATTATTTATCCAAACATCTGTACCATGTGATAATCCTGAAATTCTAGCTAAATCCGAAAAACTTTTAGGATTTGTATCTAAAAGCATTTGTCTTACAAATTTAGTGCCAAACTCAGGAAGTCCATAAGTTCCCACTTGGCAACCTAATTCTTCAGGAGTTAATCCTAAAGCTTCTGTTGAAGTAAATAAACTTAATACTTTTTTATCGCCTAGTGGAATCTTTTTAGGGTCTAATCCTGTTAAATCTTGAAGCATTCTTAAAACGGTAGGATCATCATGGCCTAGTATATCAAGTTTCAATAATCTACCGCTTATAGAATGGTAATCAAAATGGGTGGTTATTATATCTGTATTATTGTCATTGGCAGGATGTTGAATTGGTGTAAAATTAAATATTTCATTATCACTTGGAACAACCATAACACCACCAGGATGCTGACCAGAAGTTCTTTTAACTCCAGTGCATCCAAGAGTTAGTCTTTCAATTTCAGCATTATTCACTTCTATATTATTTTCAGATAAATATTTTCTAACATATCCGTAGGCTGTTTTTTCAGCTATTGTGCCTATAGTACCTGCTTTAAAAACATGACCTTTCCCAAATATTTCTTCTGTATATTTATGAACTACAGATTGATATTCACCGGAAAAGTTTAAATCTATATCAGGTTCTTTATCTCCCTCAAAACCTAGAAAAGTTTCAAAAGGAATATCAAAGCCATCACGTGTAAGTTCAGAGTTACAGTTTGGACAATTCTTAGGCGGAAGGTCTGCACCTGAACCAATAGACCCATCTGTTATAAATTCGCTGTATTTACAATTAGGACAAACATAGTGAGGTGGAAGACCATTTACTTCAGTTATATCAGTCATGGTAGCTACAAAGGAGGAACCAACAGAACCTCGAGATCCAACTAAATATCCATCTTCTAAAGATTTGTGAACTAATTTTTGTGCTATTAAATATAAAACTGCATAGCCATTATTAATAATAGAATTTAATTCCTTATTAAGTCTTTTTTCTACTATATCAGGAAGAACATCGCCATATATTTTATGACACTTAGTAAGGGCCATTTTTTTTATATCATCTTCTGCACCATCAATTTTAGGTGGAAAAGTTTCATCTGGTATAGGTTTTATATTCTCAACTAAATCTGCTATATAAGAAGTATTTGATATAACAACTTCTTTTGCCACATCTTCTCCAAAATATGAGAATTCTTTAAGCATTTCATCAGTAGTTCTAAAATATAAAGGTGGCTGTTTATCCGCATCTGAATAACCTTGACCTTGCATTAATATTTGCCTATATATTGCATCAGTTGGGTCTAAAAAATGAATATCACAAGTAGCAACTGTCTTTTTATTATATTTAACACCTAGATCATATATTTTTTTATTTATGTCTTGTAATTGTTTAGTGTCACGAGCTATACCTTTTCTAATTAGAAATTCATTATTTAATACAGGCTGAATTTCCAAATAGTCATAGAAACTTATAACGTCTTTTAGTTCATCAAATTCTCTATCATATATAATTTCTTTATATATTTGTCCTGCTTCACAGGCAGAACCTATAATCAGGCCGTCTCTATGTTCCTCAATAAGAGATTTTGCCATTCTAGGTTTTTTATAAAAACAATCTATATTAGATATAGATATTAATTTATATAAATTTTTAAGCCCTACCATGTTTTTAGCAAGTATTATCAAGTGATAAGCTTGTAATTTTCGAATATCAATATTTTTTTTATAATCATCATTAAGCTGGTCTAAATTTAATATGTCCATATCTTCTAGTAAATTAAAACTTTGAAGTAAGATGTCACAAGTAGCTTTCGCATCATCTACAGCTCTATGATGATTTAATAAAGTAATTCCAAGATGTTTACATAAATTATTTAATTTATATTTAGATATATCCTTGTACAAATATTGACTTAAAGTTAGGGTATCTAGTACAGGATTATTTATTTTAACATTCATGTCTCTTCCGATTCTTTTAATAAATGAAACATCAAAATTTGCATTATGGGCAACTAATATACTATCCTTTGAAAATTCCAGAAACCTTTTAAGTACAATATCTATGGTATCTGAGTCTTTCACCATATCATCATCTATTCCTGTAAGTTCTACAATGTTTTCAGGAATATTTTGTTCTGGATTTACAAATTCACTAAATCGGTCAACTATTTCTTTGTTTTGAATTTTAACTGCACCTATTTCTATAATATTATGATTAAGAATTGATAGCCCTGTTGTTTCTATATCAAATATTACAAAGCTTTGAGAAAATTCATTATTGACATGTCCTTTTATTAAATCTAATGAATCATCTACTAAATATGCTTCTACTCCATAAATTATTTTGCAACCATATTTTTTAGAGGCTGCCATGGCTTCTGGAAAAGCCTGTACAACACCGTGGTCTGTGATAGCTATAGCTTTGTGTCCCCATTTAGCAGCACGTTCTATTAGCTTTGAGGTGTCAGCAAGACCGTCCATAGCACTCATTTTAGTGTGAAGATGTAATTCTACTCTTTTTTCAGGATATAGGTCTAATCTTTCTTTTTTAGATAAAATATTAATACTATCTGGCATAAGTACAATATCATTTGCATAAGTGTCCATAGAAACTTTGCCTTTAATTTTACAATAAAGTCCAACTTTAATTGTAGACAATAACTTGTCTTCATTTTTAGGTCTTGTAAAACACTTTACAGTTATAGAACCAGTTTTGTCTGTTATGAAAAAACTCAATATTTTCTTTCCGGTTTTAGTAACTATTATTTCAGATTTAAAAATCTCACCTATTATAGTACATAATCCTGAATTTTCATTAACTTCACTTAGATTTATTGGATCATCTAATATATTTCTACCAATTAGTATGCCTTCACTTTTAATATCCGGTTTATTGGGTGGAGCAGTTCTTGTGTTGGTAGATGTTTTATTATTTTCTTTTATTATATTATTAATAATAGATATCTCTTCTTTTTTATTATCTGATACAGTATTGTTAGTTAGTTTATCATCATAAACTATATCTATAGAACAGTCTAATCCAAACATATCTAATATTGAAAACTTGATTACTTTATCTATTTTTTTATTTATTATAATCTTATTTATAAATTCGTTACCTTGGCTTATTATTATAGTGTTATCTTTAATTTCTTTAGTTGAACAGAGTAGACAATCTCTGCAAATAGGTGAAGAAAAAGATATATTATTTATTATATCAATCCAGTATTTATTACACACATCATTTAAAGTAACGTCACATACAGATTTATAACATATTACATCTATATTGGTATCTTTGCATCCTATTTTTTTTTGAACTATAGATTTTATTTGCTCTTTTCTCTTAGAGTTTATATCATTTTTACTTTTCAAATGAAGCCTAATAAGATTATTTTTTTTGAAGTATTGAACTTTTTGTAGTGATATTTCTCGAATATCTTCAAAGGACTTAATTTCGTTGTTTAAAACTTCCACAAGTGGCATACTCAAGAATCTCAACTCCAATTAAAGTTTATTTATTTCTTTTATCAGTTCTTCTACTAAGCATTCTTCTTTTACTTTTTTTATTATTTCACCTTTTTTAAATATAAGACCTTCTCCTATTCCTCCAGCTATTCCAATGTCTGCCTCGCGAGCTTCTCCAGGACCGTTAACAACACAACCCATAACAGCTACTTTAATATTTTTATCTACATTTTCAAGTCGATCTTCTATTTCTTTTGCTATTTTTATAAGATCTATTTTTGTTCTTCCACATGTTGGACAGGATATAAATTCAATACCTTTATTAAGGTGCCCGGTATTTTTTAGTATTTCACGACCAACTTTGATTTCTTCTATTGGATTATCTGTGAGAGATACCCGTATAGTATCTCCAATTCCTTCTGATAATAAAGTTCCTATACCAATGGAAGATTTTATTGTGCCTTTCATTAATGTACCAGCTTCTGTAACACCAAGATGTAGAGGATAATTAACTTTTTCAGATATTAATCTATAACTTTCTATAGTTTGTGTAACACTAGATGATTTTATAGATATTATTATATCATCAAAATTAACTTTTTCTAATAAATTGACATGACTTAGCGCACTTTCAACAAGTGCTTCAGGACATACTTTTTTATATTTATTTAATAGAGTTTTATCTAACGAACCAGAATTCACACCTATTCGTATAGGAATATTTCTTTCTTTTGCTTTTTTTGCAACAAGTTCAACTCTATCTAAGCTTCCAATATTGCCAGGATTTAAGCGAAGAGCATCCACACCATTTTCTATAGAAAGAAGCGCTAATCTATAATCAAAATGGATATCTGCAACTAATGGTATGTGAATTTTTTCTTTAATTTTTGATAGTGCATTAGCAGCTTCTTCATCTAATACAGCACATCTTATAATATCACACCCATATTTTTCAAGCTCTAATACTTGAGCTATAGTTTTGTTATAATCTCTTGTATCACAATTAGTCATAGATTGAACGGATACAGGGGAATCTCCACCTACATATATATTTCCAACTTTTATTTTTTTGGTTTTAACTCTCATAATACATCACCTTAAAATTTAATAGGATATAATATATCCTTTATCGTCACTAGAACCATTAAAATCATAAGAAAAATAAATCCAAAATAATTTATCATTCCTATTTTGTTATCATCTACTTCTTTTCCTGTTATTATTTCAAAAATATACAAGAAAATATATCCTCCATCTAGAGCAGGAAATGGGATAATGTTAAATATAGCAAGCTGAACACTAAATGCACCCATTAAATAAACAAGGTTCCATATACCTGCTGCAGCAGCTGCTGAAGATATTCTGAATATAGAAACAGGTCCTCCAAAATCACTAGCTTTTACTTTTCCTTGAAATAAAGTTCCGAAAAATTTAAATGTTTGCTGAAACATGAAACCTGTAGTTTTAAAACCATAACTTAAAGAAGATGCAAATCCTCTATCTGCAAGTTTTGTATATACACCAATAACATATCTGTCATCTTCTGCTTTTTCTGGTGTTAGTTCAAGGTTTATATTTTCTCCGTTTCTTGATACTACTATATTTAAGGGTTCACCATTGCTTTCGCCTATTTCAGTTATAAAACCTTCAAATGTATTTATTTTTGTATCGTTTATCCTAATTATTTCATCACCCGCTTCTAATTTAGCTTCATATGCAGGTGAATTATCTATTACACTATCTATTATGTTAGTTTGAACTCCAATATTTCCGCCATAAAGAGCAAAGAAAAGTATAGCTAAAACAAGATTCATTAAAGGACCTGCAGCTATTATACTAAGCCTTCTTGGCTTTGAAAGATTAGTAAAGGCTCTTTCATTGTCGACTTTTTCTTGTTCACCTAGCATTTTAACATACCCGCCAATTGGTAAAGCACGTATACTATAAACAGTTTCTTTCCCTTTTATGCTAAATAATTTAGGTCCCATTCCAATTGAAAATTCTTCAACTAAAACTCCATTTATTTTTGCTAAAATAAAATGACCAAATTCATGCCCTAAAATTAATATACCAAAGAAAACAAGAGCAATAAGAATATATAGTACTGTAGTAAATGTCATATTAATCCTCTCCTAACACCATTTATTTGTTATGTAATTTCTAACTTGATTATCAATATCTAATATAGATTCTATATCAATAGTATAGCTATTTTCAAATACATTTAAACATTCTTCTATTATATCACCTATATCTAGAAATTGGATTTTTCTATTTAAAAATAAGTCAACTGAAGCCTCATTTGCCGCATTTAAAATAGTTGGCATAAGTCCTCCAGCTTTCCCTGATTGAAATGCTAGCTTTAAACATTTAAAAGTTTCATAATCTGGTTTTTCAAAACTTAAATTTCCAATCTCAAAAAGATTAAGACTAGAGACTATTCCAGGAACCCTACTAGGATAATTTAGCGCATATTGAATTGGTAGTCTCATATCAGTTACTGCAAGCTGGGCTATAACACTATTATCAATATATTCAATTGCTGAATGAACTATACTTTCAGGATGAACTAAAACTTCTATATTATCATAACTTACATTAAAAAGATGGTGTGCTTCTATTACCTCTAAACCTTTATTCATTAATGTAGCAGAATCTATAGATATTTTTTTCCCCATATTCCATTTTGGATGATTTAGAGCATCTTCTACAGTAACAGATTTTAAATATTCTAAATTTTTTCCTCGAAATGGTCCGCCAGAGGCAGTTAATAATATATTTTTTATAGACAATTTATCTTCGTTTTTAAGGCACTGAAAAATAGCGCCGTGTTCTGAGTCTACTGGAAGTATATTTACATTATATTTTTTAGCTTCTTTTATAACAATATCACCACCAACAACAAGTGTTTCTTTATTGGCAAGTGCTATATCTTTACCTTTTTTAATAGCTTCCATAGTTGGTATTAAGCCTACCATACCTACAATAGAAGTTACAACTAAATCTACTTCGTCTAGTGTAGCTATTTTTATTAGTCCCTTTATTCCAAAAAAAACTTCTATAGTTTCATTATTTAAAGCACAATAATTTTTTATCTTATTATAGGCATATTCGTCCGTTATAGCTATATAAGATGGTGAAAATTCTCGAATTATTTCTATAACTTTATTGTAATTTTTATTAGCGGATATTGCTATTAAATTAAAATCTTTATTTTGATTTTTTATAACATCTAGTGTTTGAGTTCCTATTGAACCAGTTGAACCTAGTATTGAAATTTTTTTCAAAATCATCGCCCCTAACTTAAAATAAGTTCTTTTGCAGCTACCATAAATAATGGTGCCAAAAAGATTCCTACAAGGCCAAATATTTCTCCACCGATATAAATTGACAATATAATCAGTAACGGATGTATATTAAAGCTATTGCTCATATATTTGGCTTCCCAAATTTCTCTCGATACTAATAGTAATATATATAATATTAATAATCCTACTGCTGTGAGATATTTTTTGGTAGTAATATAGTATATAATCAGTGGCAGAAACACTAATATAGTCCCTATGTAAGGTAGGATATCAAGTATACCACATACAATACTTAAAGAGAAATAATTGCTTATATTAAGAATCATAAATCCTAATAGAGTTATTAATGTCGATACCAATAATAATATCATTTCCATTCTAATAATTTTATTAAGTTCATTAAATTTTATTTTTAAAATTTGAAATTTTTCAAAACTTATTATGGCTTTGATAAAATCAACTATATCATATTTGTCTACTAAAATAAAGTAAGCAGTTATATTGCCAATAAAATATGATATTATTCCATCGGTAGTATAAGCTGCCCCTTTTTTTAAAATATCTTCTTTAATAAAATTATTTAAATTTATTGATTTGTAATATGGAAGCAAATCTAAATTTATTATTTTACCAATATCATTTAACATGATATAGATATTTTTATTCAAATCGTATATATTATTTATGATTAAAGATTTTATTTGAGTGAATAAATAACCTCCAGTAAATATTATGAAAATAAAAATAATAATGTTTATTATTACTAATGTAAGTACCCCATTTACCTTTTTATTTATAGGAGTAAACTGGGATAATATATTATATATTGGAGTTCCTAAAATAATAAAAAGAATTATAATAAAAAAAGGTTTAAAATAATTTTTTATTACAAAAGAAAAAATTATAAAAAATAGTAAAAGTAAAATAATATTTATTATTTTCTTGTAAATATTGGAGTTATTTATCAATTAAATCACCAAAATAAAAGTTATATAATAGTATACTACTGTACCTGCAAAAAGTATGCTATCAAATCTATCTAATATTCCACCGTGACCAGGGATAAGATGACTGTAATCTTTAACTCCTACATATCTTTTAATTGATGATGCAAATAAATCTCCAAATTGACAAAACACTCCGCACAATAAACCAATCAATATATAATTATATATTGGTATAGAAAGTGATTGTGAGTTTGAATAAATTCCCAAAAGAGTACAACCTAAAGTGCTACCTAGTATACCACCTAAAGAACCAACTATAGTTTTTTTAGGACTAACTTTAGGACATAATTTCTTGTTTCCTAGATACTTTCCAAAATAGTAGGCAAAAATATCACAAAGCCAAGCAGAAATAAAAATAAACCAAACTAGATATTTTCCACCTTTTGAAGCTTCAACGGAAGGAATAAAACTAAACATTACAGGAACGTATAAAAATCCTAAAATAGTTATTGCGATATCTATGAAATTATAATTTGTATTTATTATTGGAATACAAAAGGAAACAAAAACAAATATAAAAATTATAGGTATTACAAAAGTCATTGAGTAATCAGTATTTAAGAAAAAATAATATATTATACATAAAGTATAAGAAAAAATATTAAGTGGGTGAATATCTTTAGTTTTAACTACTTTATAAAATTCATATAAACCAAGTAGTGATAGAGCTAAAATACCGTATTTCAAAAAATACCCACCTAAAAAAATGAAAATTATGAATGGAGCTAAAAGAAGAGCTCCTATGTATCTATTGTTCAAAATTGCACCTCTTCTCATTTTATTCCGCCAAATCTTCTATCTCTTTTTTGATAATCTAATATAGCTTTATGCAGGTATTTCTTATCAAAATCAGGCCAAAATATATCAGAGTACCAAAATTCAGAATATGCACTTTGCCAAATCAAAAAATTACTAAGTCTTTTTTCACCACTAGGTCTTATAATTAATTCAGGATCTGGCATGTTTTTTGTATAAAGATGTGAAGCTATGAGATCTTCATTTATATCTTCACAGGATATATTGTTTTTAATAATATCGTTTGTTATTTCTTTTAAAGCATTTGTTATTTCTTCTCTTCCTCCATAATTTAGAGCAAGATTTAGAGTCAAACCAGTATTAGTTTTAGTAATATTGTATGCGTTTGTTAATTCATTTTGGCATATTAAAGGAAGCATAGATATGTTTCCTATACTATTTATTACGACATTATTTGAATTAAGTTCTTCAAATTCTTTTTTTAAATATTCAACAAGCAGGTTCATAAGCGCATTTACTTCGTCTTTTGGTCTTTTCCAATTTTCTGTTGAAAAAGCGTATAGCGTTAAGTAAGATATTCCAAGTGAGTTACATTCTTTAACTATTTCTCGGATAGTTTCTACCCCTGCTTTATGGCCCATGGATCTTGGAAGGTTTCTTTTCTTGGCCCAACGACCATTTCCATCCATAATGATACCTATATGTTTGGGAATATTATTAGGGTCTAATTTTTCTAGTTCATCTAAGCTAGCGTCAAATTTACGAGATTTAAAAAATCTAAACAAATTAACCTCTCCATTCTAAATAGTTTAAAGAACCTACCTGAGGCAGGTCCTTAAATTTATACAGACATTATTTCTTTTTCTTTTACTACAGTTATAGATTCAATTTTTTTAATAAAGCTATCAGTTGATTTTTGAATTTTATTTTCAGCTTGTTTTTCTTCATCTTCAGTAATATCATTTGATTTTTTTGAATTTTTTACTTTATCATTTGAATCTCTTCTTATTGAACGAATAGCAATTTTTGATTCTTCTTCCATTTTTTTAATTCTTTTAACCAAATCTCTTCTTGTTTCTTCTGTAAGTTCAGGAATAACTAATCTCATTGTAGAACCATCATTTGAAGGATTCAATCCTAAGTCAGACATTAAAATAGCCTTTTCTATACTTTTCATGGATGTTTTATCCCATGGTTGAATAAGAAGTATCCTAGGTTCTGGAGAAGATATATTGGCTAACTGATTTAGTGGAGTTACAGAACCGTAATATTCAACCTCTATTTTATTTAAAATAGATGGAGTGGCTCTTCCTGCTCTTAAAGAAGAAAGGTCGTGTTTATAAACAGAAATAGTTTTATTCATTTTTTCTTCGCAAGTTTTAAAAATTTCATTAATCAATTAGACTGCCTCCTTATTTTTTGTACACTAGGGTTCCTACGTTTTCTCCTAGTATAGCTCTTTTTATATTGCCAGTTTCATTTAAAGCAAAAACTAATATAGGAATGTTATTGTCCATACAAAGTGATGTAGCTGTTGAATCCATTACTTTAAGATCTCGATCTAAGACTTCAATATAACTTAATTTTTCGAATTTTTTAGCATCAGGATATATATTAGGGTCTTTATCGTAAACTGCATCAACTTTTTTAGCAAGAAGTATAATTTCAGCTTCTATTTCAGCAGCCCTTAAAGCAGCAGTAGTATCTGTTGAAAAATACGGATTCCCGGTTCCTGCTCCAAAGATAACAACCCTTCCTTTTTCTAGGTGTCTCATTGCTCTTCTTCTAATAAAAGGTTCAGCTATTTCTTTCATTTCTATAGCAGTTTGAACTCTGGTGTTAACGTCTATGTTTTCTAATGCATCTTGAAGTGCTAAAGCATTTATGCATGTTGCCATCATTCCCATATAGTCTGCAGTAGTCCTGTCCATTCCTTCGCCAGCTCTACCTCTCCATATGTTTCCGCCACCAACAACAGCTCCAACTTCTATACCCATATCAACTATTTCTTTGATTTCTAGGGCTAATTTATTTATAACATCAAAATCAAAACCAGTTCCATTTTTTCCAGCAAGTGCTTCGCCAGATATTTTAAGCATAACACGTTTATATTTAGTTTCCATAATTTATTATACCTCC
>JBGUER010000083.1:0-13422 GCA_041821285.1 Clostridiaceae bacterium | reverse complement strand
TCTTGAGCTATGCACTTGGCACTATCAACCCGTGCTCGGGACTTTCACCCATTAGATTACGCCCATGCTGGGCGCACCTAAAAAATAAGAGGTAGATTAATCTACCTCTTATTTTTTCTCTAAAATCAAACCTGCTATTCTACATAGATTTATCTATATTTGTGATTACTTTAGTGAGGGCATCAATACTAGAAGTTAAATTTTCAAGCTTTCCTTCTATCCTAACTAATAAATAAATAGATATAGCTATAGGAAATCCTACATTACCAACTAAATTAACAACATCCACTTAAATCACCTCCCAAAATAAAAATATGCAAATTTTTTTTTATTTTAGGTTATTCACTTTCTTCATAAGTATCTACTATAGTTTGAACAAATTTTTTTATAGCTGCTGCCTGAGCAAGTAAAGTCATAACCAAAAAGAAAACTTCAATTCTATTAGACTCTTTTTTATCAAAGTTAAGATCTTTCATTATACTTTGAAGCTTATCTTTATCAAAATACTGTTCATAAGATAACCCATCAAAGCTCTCTTCTTGAATACTAGAAAATATCTTATATGCCTTTTCCCAAGATATTATATCATCACTTCTATCATTTATATCATTAAATGCTAGTCTAAAAACCTTATTTATTTCCTCTGTTGTTAAAATAGGTCTCATGTAACTTAATAATACAAGTTGTGCTAAATGTAATTTAGTATAACCTCTTTTCTTACCATCTTCAGGTTTTGCTATAACTCCACCCTTAACATAATTTTGAACTATATTACTGGTAAATTTCTCACCTTTGAATTTATCATTCAAAAATTCTATAACTTGGGAAATAAACAAATCATATTGTGGTAAATCTTCATAAGGAATTATAGTATCCTTAGACATTTCTTTAGCCATTTTTAAAATGCTGTCTAAACTATATTCGCCCTCCATAATGACCTCCGTTTCTGAAAATATATTTTTGAATATATTTTTGAATATATTTTTTATTGTTACATAGAATAACCCTATATAATGTGATTAATATATACATACATTATAAGTTTTTTATTACCTTATTACAAGGTTAATATATTCTTTTCATATTATTTTATATATTTATTTTATGTGTTATAATTTCCCTATATATAAGGAGGTATGCTATGAATTTACAATTAAACGAAACATATAATGGTTTTAAATTATTAGAAAGGAATGAAATCTCTGAAATAAATTCAATATCAAATATTTTTGTACATATTAAAACTGGAGCGAAACTTTTATACCTTGAAAATGATGAAGATAACAAAGTTTTTTCTATAACATTTAGAACACCACCTAAAGACGATACAGGTATAACTCATATTTTAGAACACTCTGTTTTATGTGGTTCTGATAAATTCCCAGTTAAAGAACCGTTTGTAGAACTCGCAAAAGGATCCTTAAATACATTTTTAAATGCAATGACTTTTTCCGATAAAACCATGTATCCAATAGCAAGCAAAAACCATAAAGATTTTAAAAATCTTATGAATGTATATTTGGATGCTGTATTCTTCCCAAATATTTATAAAACTCCTGAGATTTTAATGCAAGAAGGTTGGCATTATGAACTAGATGATAAAAATAAGGATATAATTTATAAAGGCGTAGTTTATAATGAAATGAAAGGCGCTTTCTCTTCTCCAGAATCACTACTTATGAGTAAAATACAGGAATCATTATATAAAGATTCTCCCTATTCATTTGAATCTGGTGGGAACCCTGATTTTATTCCAAACTTAACTTATAAAGATTTTATAGCTTACCATAAGAAATATTACCATCCTTCAAACAGTTTTTTATTTTTATATGGTGATGTGAATATTCTAGAATCTCTTGATTTTATAAATAAAGAATATCTAGATAAATTTGATAAAGAAATTATAGATTCAACTATCAATTGTCAAACTCCATATATTAGTAAAGATACTCAACTATCCTATTACCCTATTTCTAAAAATGAAAAAGAGGAAAATAAAACTTACCTTAGTTTAAATTATGTACTAGGTAAATCCACCGATAGTCAGCTATATTTAGCGTTTGACATATTAGAGTATATGCTCCTTGAAACTCCTGCTTCTCCTCTTAAAAAGGCTATAATAAGGTCAGGTATAGGCAAGGATGTATTTGGCATCTACAATAATGATATATTACAACCTAATTTTAGTATTGTAGTTAAAAATGCAAATGAAGAAGATTTACCTAAATTAAAAAATATAGTTGAAAAATGTTTAAATGATATATTAGCAAATGGTTTAGATAAAAAACTTATTCAATCTTCTATTAATAAAAAAGAATTTATTTTAAGAGAAGCAGATGTGCGAAGTTATCCAAAAGGCCTTATGTATAATATAAAAGCTATGTCTAGTTGGCTTTATAATGAAAGTCCTAATATAAATTTAGCCTTTGAAAAACAACTAGAAAAAATTAAAAATCTTTCTGAAAATGGATATTTTGAAAATATAATAGATAAATATTTAATAAATAGTAAGCACTCCAGCGTGGTTGTAATAAAACCTGAAAAAGGACTTAATGAAAAATACTCAAAACAAGTAGAAGAAAATCTTAAAATTTATAAAAATTCACTTAATGATGAAGAGTTAAATAGCTTAGTTAAAACAACAAAAAATTTAATCCAATTTCAGCAAAAACAAGATAGCAAAGAAAATATAGAAAAACTACCTTTGTTGTCTATTTCTGATATAAATAAAGATGTTGAAAAAATAGACTCATTAGAAGCTGCTTATGAAAAATGTAAGATTATATATACAGAAGAATTTACTTCGGGAATCGTTTATATAAATTCTTATTTTGACACAACTTCGGTTCCTTATGAACTAATTCCTTATATAACTCTTTTATCAAATATTTTAGGAAAACTAGATACAAAGAACTATAATTATGAAAATTTATCAAATGAAATAAATACTAATATAGGCGGTATGTATTTTAGTTCAGTTGCGTATTCTCATGTCACTTTATCCAATGAATTTTATCCAAAACTTGTAGTTAAATCAAAAGTTCTATCGGATAAAATTCCTGATTTAATGCAACTTCTAGGTGAAATACTATCATCAACTAAATTCAATAATAAATCTAGACTAAAAGAATTAATATCAGAAATTAAATCTCAAGAAGAAATGGGAATATTTGATCAAGGCCATTTAATTGCCATAACTCGAGCTTTGTCATATTTTTCTTCATCAAGCAAATATAATGAAATTATTAATGGTCTTAGTTATTACAAATTTTTGTGCCATCTTGATGATAATTACGATGAACTACACGCTACAATAGTTAGTAATTTAGAGTCTGTATTAAAACTAATATTTAACCAAAATAATATTTTACTGTCTGTAACATGTGAAAATCATGATTATAGTAAAGTAATAAATTCACTTCCTGTTTATTATAAAAAACTAGACTCAAATGATGTAAAACACATAAAATACGATATTAAACTTGAAAATAAAAAGGAAGGATTATTAAGTCCAAGCAAAGTTCAATATGTAGCTATAGGTGGAAGTTTTATTGAAAAAGATTATAAGTATTCAGGAAAGATGCAAGTTTTAAAAACAATATTATCTTTAGATTATTTATGGAATAATGTTAGAGTTTTAGGTGGTGCCTATGGTGCTTTTTCAGTATTTAAAAGAAATGGCTGTATAGCTCTTGGCTCTTATAGAGACCCTAATCTTCTTAAAACTTTAGATACTTTTAAAAACTGCTATAAATTCCTTGAAAATTTTAATGTTAGTAATAGAGAAATGACAAAATATATTATTGGTACTATTAGTAATAAAGATCAACCTCTCACAGCTTCTATGAAAGGTGAGAAAGCTACTAATAATTATATAACCGGGCTTACTTTTGATATGGAACAAAACGAAAGATATGAAATATTAACTACTAACCAAAATGATATTAAAATGTTTACTTCTCTACTAAGTGAAGTATTCCAAAAAGACTGCTATTGTGTTTTAGGTAATGAAGATTTGCTTAAAAATAATAAAAAGTCATTCCTAGAACTTATAGATGTTTTTAACTAACAATTAAAGTCAGTAAGTATGTAACATTAAAAGGAGAGTATAAACTCTCCTTTTAATGTTTTATTTTTTTTAACATGTTTTTATCTATAAAAGTGATTATTTTTGAAAATTTACTTGCATTTGTTTATAACTTAAAAACTTATCCACACATTTATTGATATTGTGTACAAATATGTGGATAACTTAAACCGACTTATACTCTATATTCACTTTTTATTCCCAACAGTTTGTCCACATTATCCACATACTTATTGTTAATTATTTGTTTAAACAATTTATATCCCTAAAATAATATGAATAAATCCCTTCATTTTATTAAAAATTTAGATACTTTTAAATATATTATGCAATTTTTTTCTAATTGTTTTCTTCTATTTTATCAACCTGTTTTTCTTTATTTGCTTTACTTATCTTTTCTTCAATTTCTTTTAAAATAGGTGCTTCTGTATACATTACAATATAGGCTATTACCGCAAAAAAGAAAAATGGAAATATGGAAGGAATTTGATAACACATAAATAACCCTAAAAATACAGCAACCATATTAAGAATAGTAATATGGATCTTTTTAGCTGCATAGTATACACTTAATTTTAAAATATCCTTAGGTTTTAAATAAAATCTTGAAATAATAGGATATATATATAGTGATAACATGAATATTATTAATATGATTGAAATAACTACTACATTATATATTTTAGAAAAACTAGTATCTTGAATTAATTTCATATTGAAAATAAGTACACTTATTAACAACACTTCTGCAGTCCAAAATAAAAATGTTTGTTTAAAACTATCTTTATAACCTTTAAAAAAATCTTTAAACATAGCTACATCTTGATCCCTAACTACTTTACCCATATAACACAAAAGTGCAGTTAAAGCTGGCCCTACTAGTAGCGCTATAATTGGTGTTATTATTCCTAACTCGGCTAATTGATCCCCTAGAAAAAACAATATAAACATCATAGGAAATGTGCAAGTAATAAATAAAAGATTACCTACAAATATCCACATAAAATAATTCATTATAGTAAATAAAGTTCCTTCACCATATTCTGTATTTTTTTTCATAAATTTTTACCTCACTTAAGTTTTTTTAAATACTCAATTATATCTTCACTATTATTTATCTTATTAAAATATCTAAGCTTATCAATTTCATCTAATATTTCTTTTATTCTCACCCCTTTAGCATTAGTTAAATTAATTACATCCTGTGATTTAATTAATTTATTTTGTCTTATTCCTGAATATATATTATATTCTTTATAGGCATTTTCTATAAATTTTTTATATACAAGAATTTCATTTTCTTCATCCTTCAACATTCTTGTTGAATAAACATCACAAAAGGATATTGCAAAAATATCATAACTTAGTTTATCATATTTTTTAAAGAATTTATAAAAATATTTTTTATTATCCTTTCCTCTATTTTTATATATCATAAGTGGTTGCATATGACCTCTTATTAATATACTAATATAGCTAATCATAGATTTAGGAAAACCAAAATCACTTAAAAATCCTAAAGCGATGTCACTACCAACAATGTCATGCCCATAAAAAGTTATTTTTTCTTCTGTTTTATTATAACATTTATATTTTCCTATATCATGAAGAAAACAAGCTAAAGATGCAAAATCACAAAGATTAAAATCACCAATTCTTCTTTTAAAATAATTTCTGTCAAAACCATTTAATTTAATTTCACTTAAATATAGTTTTTTAAAATTTTCATAAACTAGATTCATATGAGTATATGCATCTTCAATATGATATTTACATTTCCCTATTGTTTTATTTTCTTCAGAATATGGCACAATATATTTCAATGCATCATATTGGTCTAAAACTTTAAAAGCACATCCATATTGATCTTTATGAATTATTTTCATAAATTCATTAAACAATCTTTCTTTTTTGCATTTTTTAATATTTTTTATTTGAATCTTTATATCCTTTCCAGTATTAAATTCAATATTCATATTAAAGCTTATAACTAGCCTTATAGCCCTTAAAATCCTAATAGGATCTTCCTTTAAACTAAAACTATTAACTTGTTTAACCAATTTATTATTAATATCATCTTTCCCATTAAAAGGATCAATTAATTTATCTTCTTTTATCGAATATGCCATAGAATTAATTGTAAAATCTCTTTTGTTTAAGTCTTCTTCTATATTCTCTCCTTTTATCTTAGAAAAATCAAACATTTGGTCTTGATATTTTATTCTATATATAGAATTCTCTTCATTTACCAAATGATATTTAATTCCATTATTTTTTAGATACTCCATCAAATTTTCTATATTGCCCTTTACTGTAAAATCTAAATCGTCAGATTTAATACCTAATTCTTTATCCCTTACGTAACCTCCTACAATATATATTTCATCTAAACTTAATTTCATATATTTTTTTAATAAAATAATAATATTCATATCAATCTCCTTCTCTATTATAGTTTAAATGTTTATTTTAAATTTATCAAATAACTTAATAATGTACTTTGTCTTATTATGCTACAAAAGTCAATATAACATTCTATATATTTACATATGTAATAATATTGCTATTTTTATTTGTAATATTTTATTATTATTAATGTTTGTCCATATTTTTATGTCTAATATTGTAATAGCTTGACTTCATTTTTGAAGAAATAATAAGAAAATAGATATTTTTCTGAAATTATTGTTGACTTTTCAATATAATGGTAGTATATTTATATAGTAATATATATATTAGTAAATTATTACTAAATAAGTTGTTTTTATTACGTAAATATCTTGACTTTTAATGTAATATTTGCTACTATTTAATTAAGACAATGTCGAATCTTGTTATATAAGGAGGAATAAAAAAATGAAGTCTACAGGTGTAGTAAGAAAAGTTGATGAATTAGGAAGAATAGTTATCCCTATAGAGTTAAGAAGAACTTTAGACATAGCTGAAAAAGATGCTTTAGAAATATATGTTGATGGTGAACAAATCATACTTAAAAAATATGAACCAGCATGTATCTTCTGTGGAGATGCTAGAGATGTAATAAACTACAGAGGAAAAAATATTTGCAAGAAATGCTTAGAAGAAGTAAAAACTGCAAAATATTAATTTTTTAAACCTACCAATTTGGTAGGTTTTTTATTTTATTATATTTGATTTTATGATAGAATAGAAATTAATTACAATTATATTAAAAAGAGGTTCCTCATGAAAAATAGAAAGGTAAAAAGAAGAATAAAGCTTAAACCTAAATTCTTTTTAAACTGCTTAATAATTATAATCATTATAATTATTATAAAAAATAAAGATTCTTTATCTATGCTATTAAATAATATTAATAAAGTTAAAGTACCTGAATATTATTCTACTATAGATAATAATAATAACAGCATACCAGATTGCGAAGATATAGTAATAAAAGCAAGACAGGAAGTAAAAAATAAAACTAAATATGAAGATAATTATTATATAGATGGTTATCCACCTGATGATGAGGGAGTTTGTACCGACGTTATATGGAGAGCTTTTGAATCTATAAATGTTAATTTAAAAGATAATATTGATAAAGATATTATGGAAAATACAGATAATTACTATTGGGTTGATACTATTGATCCTAATATCGATTTTAGAAGGGTTCCTAATTTATATGTTTATTTAGAAAATAATGCAGAAAGTTTAGATTGTGAACTTATACCAGAAAACCCTGATAATTTATCTACTTGGCAAAGAGGAGATATAGTAGTATTTTTAAAGCCTTTTCAACACATAGCTATAATTTCAGATCGAAGAACTAGAGATGGAGTTCCCTACATTATTCACAATACACCACCTCATGCAATAGAAAATAGCTCACTTGAAAAATGGAAAGATAATATTGCCGGACATTATCGATGGAAATATTAAAGCCTGTCCCAAGGACAGGCTTTATCTTATTAATTTGTTAATCTTCTTGCAGTATAATAGTCATACCTAAAAGCATTAGATATTCTTACATATGCTCCTGTATAAGGCGCTTCAATAATTTGACCATTTCCATAATAAATAGCCACATGATGAACATTCCAACTTGATCCATAAAATATTAAATCTCCTGGTTGTAGTTGGTCTTTAGGAACATAAACGCCCCTATTCACTTGAGTATAGGTAGTTCTTGTTGAATTAATCCCAAATTTTCCAAAAACATATTGAACAAGACCAGAACAATCAAAAACTTGTTGTCCAAGAACTGCATATTTATCATTATTATCTACATATCCAGATTGATTTTGGTCATAATTCCACAAGCCTAAATATCTTGTTAAACTGTTCCATACTGATTCAGTCATAATTTGTCCGCTTGCTCCCCATACATAAGGGCAACCTAAATATTTTTTTGCTTCTTGGACTATTTGAGCTCCTATTACTGAACCACCAACGCTACCTCTTGAAGGATTACTGTCACCATTTCCTGCTGCTGCCGCTGCCGCTGCCGCTGCCGCTGCCGCCTCTCTTGCCTTTTGCTCTTCAATAAGTCTATCTAATTCCTTATTTGCCTCTTCTATTTTTGATGCAACACTAGCTCTTTCAGCCTCTATTTCATCTTGTCTTGATTGAAGTTCTACTAAAACTGACATTTTATCTTTTTTAGTTTCTTCAATTTGTGCTTTCGAAACTTCTAATTCAGTTTTTTCTTCAAGCAATTTTTCTTTCTTTTCTTCTAATATTATCTTTTTCTTTTCAAGTTCCTGTTTTTTTATATTTAAATCTTCTATTATTTCTTTATCATAATTTATCATATCTTTAACTATTTCTGAACGTGAAATTAAATCTGAAAAACTTTCTGATTTTAAAATAAAAGTAACATAACTCTCATTTCCATTAATATACATAGCCCTCATTCTTTTGTCATATAAATCTTGTTCATCATCTATATCATTTTGATATTTCTCAATATCATTTTCCGCATATGAAATTTCTTCTTCTGAATCTTTTATCTCAGCTTCTTTTTTATTTATATCTACACCTAAATTATACATCTTACTCTCAAGTTCTTGAATTTTACTTTCTACTTCTTCTACAGAAGCATTAGCTATATCCAAATCATCTTTTGTACTATCATATTCCTGCTGTTGTTGGTTTATAATATTCTTTTGATCTGTTATATCATCAGCTAAAACAGAACTTGAAATGGATATTATTAAAGTTATTGTAACAAATATAGATAAAACTGTCTTTTTCAAACCTTCACCTCCGAATTCAGTCGTTAATAAAATTATATCACTATTTTAGGGACAAACTCAATAGAAAAGAATAACATATTTTAGAATTATATGTTATATGAGTGTTTATATACCTCAGATTTTTGCATATTTCTATCTTCTGCTACTTTCTTTATTGATATCTTTTTTGTATCCCCTTTATCTATGTAGAATTTAATATGTTGTTCTATATCCATATCAAACCATTCTCTAGATTTTTCTTCTTTTAATTCCTCTTCACTTTTGCCTTCTACAACAAGTACATATTCTCCTCTAGGGTCATTATTTTGATAATATTCTATTGCCTTTTCTAATGAAAGCCTTATTATCTCTTCATGCATCTTTGTAAGTTCTCTACAAATAGCAATAGTTCTATTACCAAATATCTCATTTATAGCAGCTAATGTCGTCCTTAATCTATGGGGAGCCTCATATATAATAATAGTTTCTTGTCTATCCTTCACTTCATTTAACACTCCATCCCGTCCCCCCTTATCTTTAGGAAGAAATCCTTTAAAAATAAAGCTAGTACTGTCCATTCCAGATGAAACTAATGCAGTTATTATCGCTGTAGCACCCGGCAAAACTTCATACTCCATATTATTTTCAATACATTTTTTTAATATAACGCTTCCTGGGTCTGAAATTCCAGGCGATCCTGCATCTGATATCACAGCTATATTTTTACCTTCGTTTAGCAATTCTAGTATATAATCACTTTTTATTCCTTCATTATGTTGATGATAACTTATAAGTTGTTTTTTTATTTCATAATGATTTAATAATCTAAGAGAATGTCTAGTATCTTCACACGCTATTATATCTACCTCTTTTAATGTTTCTAAAGCTCTCAATGTTATATCTTTTAAATTCCCAATTGGAGTAGGAACAAAATAAATTTTACTCAAGCGTATCCCTCCCATATATCATATTTATTTCTTCGGTATAATTTCCATCCATGTTATGTATATAAAGTGGAGGAAGTATTTTTAAAAATTCTCCACCGTAATTCATTGCTTCGATTAGCATAATATTGGGTGCTTTGTTGTTATATGGATGCACCATCCTTATTTTCTTTGGCTCTATTTTATATTTTCGCAAAATGCATATTATATCACATAATCTTTCTGGTCTATGTACCATATAAAGTTTCCCTTTATCCTTTAGTAGCTGTTTAGATGCTATAATAACATCTTCTAATGTGCAGCTTATTTCATGACGAGCTATAGATATTTTAGTTTCCTTGGATTTTATGCCGCTATTTATTTTTTTATATGGTGGGTTAACTGTTACCACATCGTATTTTCCCATTTCTTTTAAAATATTTTTATCTTTTAAATCTCCATTTATTATATTAATTTTATCTTCTAACCCATTTAATTTAACACTTCTACTAGCCATATCAGCTATTTCCTTTTGAATTTCTAATCCATTTATATAGGATGGCTGTTTCTTACCAGATATGATAAATGGAATTATACCCGTACCTGTACACAAATCCACTACTCTTGCCCCTTTTTTTATTTCTGCAAAATTTGCAAGCAAAACTGCATCTACCCCAAATCTAAAATCAGCTTTCTTTTGAATTACCCTTATACCTTTTAATTGAAGGTCATCTAATGTTTCATTTTCATATATATCCATAATTTTCTCCTACTATTCAAATCTTAATCTTTTAATTATATAAAATAAAAAGAGTTCTAGCTTATACTAAAACCCCTACCATTTAAAATTCTCTTCTTTTATTCAGTCTATAATTTATTAATATATCTTGGCCTGCACTCACTTTTTTCCCTATATTTTCTAAAGAAAAATTTACTTCCTGAGGTTTTGTAATTAATAAAGGGACAACTAACGTACATCCTCTACCCTCTATATATTTTCTATCTAATTTTATTATCGGCTGTCCAGCCTTAACATTTTCACCCTGTTCTACTAACCTTGTAAAACCCTCTCCACAAAGCTTTATTGTATCTAAACCTATATGAACCAAAATTTCCACTCCACTTTTAAGTGTTATAACAACAGCATGATTAGTTTTAAATATCAAAGTCAATTTTCCATCGCCCGGTGCAACTAAAATATCACCAGTTGATACAATAGCAAGTCCATCACCTGCTAATTTTTCAGCAAATACCATATCATCAACTTTTTCTAAATCCATAGTTTCTCCATCTATTGGTGAAACAAGTTGATAATTTTTTTTCATTATATCTAACATATTAATTATTCCCCCGTAAATATATTAAAAATGCATGAGCTAGAAGCTCATGCTCAGTATATTATTGATTATATATTTATAAATTAACACTGTCAAATAAAAGCTAGAACAAAACTTCTATATTCTCTCCTTTTATACCTATATATGCTCCCTTTTTAACTAAAATTTCTCTTTCTGGGTGAATAATAAGCCATTTATTCTTAGCAAATAAAAGTTTATCCTCTCCATCAAGTGTTTTATTTTTGTTTTCTAATGGTTCATTAGTTCCTTTTGGTAAAATAACTATGCACTTAAACCCATCTTCACATACCTTACAAGGTGCAAAATGTAGGCTAGTCCCATAAAGTTCAACCGCTTCACCTTTTTTTAAATAAAATGCTTCTACTTTGTTTGATGAGTAAGTATTATTTTCTATGTCCCTTATGTCACCTAGAAGAAGAACTAAATCTGTTACCGCAATATCTATTTCACTGCCCTTATGGTATTCCAATCCATTCAATGTAGAATTTTTACCATTACAATAACCTATCTGACATGGAAGTTGTCCATAAAAATGTGCATCCAAAGCATCTTTTACTAAATCATTTTCTATATTCAAATCGGAACCAACATAAACATTCCCATTAGAAGGTATCTCTGTTAACTTATCTGTTTTTTCTATAATAGAATTAAAATCATATTCTGAAACGATACATCCGTATTTTTTAAACTCAACATCATTAATAGTTTTTATATCAAAATTATTTAGCTTGTTCAATTTATCAATCATATCTCCCACCTATTTAATATCCTTTATTTTTTTAAATAAATCACTATATTTAGAATCTCTTCTATAAAATACAGGAATTACTCCAATAGGACAGGCAACTTTTATAATTCCTCCATCGTTCTCTTCTCCTGTGAATAAATTTACCCAGTTATCCTTAGGCAAATATACATCTTTTTTAGTTTCTCCTTTTTTTATAACAGGTGCCACTAATATATCTTTACCAAACATATATTCATATTTTGTAATATATGCCTTTTCATCCTGTTCATAATGAATAAACAAAGGTCTCATAACAGGAATTCCCTTTAAACTATTTTCTCTTACTAAATCTTTAATATATATCTTTAATTCTTTGTGCACTCTAGTCATCTTTGCAAAATGAAGTAGCGTTTCTTCATCATGATCAAATTGCCAATTATCATCCGGTCTATTTCCTTCATGTGTTCTCATAAGAGGTGTGAACGCCGCAAATTCAGCCCATCTTTGGAATAACTCTTTAGTCCTTTTCATGGAAAATAACGTTGTATATCCACCTATATCACTATGTTGAAGTCCATATCCTGTCATAGCTAAAGAAAGTGCTGACACTATTACCGAAGGAAGTCCATCATCTAAACTCCAATTTACATTCTGATCTCCTGCCCACATCATTGTTGAATATTTTTGTGTACCTGAATAGCCAGACCTTGTAAAGAAAAATATATCATCTTTTTTTCCAGTTTCCTCTAGTGCTTCTTTATTTAATTTAGCCCAAAGCATAGGATACAAATTATGAATTTTTTCTGCACTTTCATTGCTATATAAAACTGCATCTGTTGGAAGATATTCTCCAAAATCAGCCATCCATCCTGAAAGTCCAAAATCAATCATATTTATTTTTATCTCATTTTTATACCATTCAAATGCTTTTTCATTAGTTAAATCAACAATTCCTGCAAGAAAAGCTCCCATATCTATTCTATAAGTTTCTCCTGTGCTATTTTTTACTAAATATCCATTTTCATCAGCTTCTTTAAACTGTTTTCCTTCTATAGCTAGATAAGGATTTATATATCCTAAAAATTTAACATCGTTTTTATTTAGCTCTTTTATTTTTATATCTAATTCT
>JBGUER010000082.1:0-13595 GCA_041821285.1 Clostridiaceae bacterium | reverse complement strand
ATAGTATTTTTATAGAAAAAGGATTATTTGATAATTTAGGAGAAAAAATAAAAGAACTTTATAGCAGAGAAAAAATTGCAATAATAACAGATAAAAACGTAAATGAAATATATGGTGATAGGTTAAAAAGGTCTTTAAAGGGAAGTGGATTTGAACCATATTTCATTGTTGTTGAGCCAGGTGAAAAAAGTAAATCTTTAAATAAATTGAAATATATTTATGAAGAATTATTAAAAATAAATATAAGTAGATGGGATTTAATATTAACGCTAGGTGGTGGTGTTGTTGGAGATTTAGGCGGATTTGCGGCAGCAACTTATCTTAGAGGTGTTGATTATATACAAATTCCAACTTCGCTTTTAGCGCAAATAGATAGTAGTGTAGGTGGAAAAGTAGCTGTAGATTTAGATGAAGGGAAAAATCTTATTGGAAACTTTTATCAACCCAAAGCAGTTTTTATAGATCCATTAGTTTTGAACACTTTAAAGGACAGAGTATTTAATGATGGAATGGGAGAGCTGATAAAATATGCTCTTATTAAAGATAAAGATATGTTTGAAAAACTTAGTAGTATTGATTTAGAAAATTTTAAAAACAGTATTGATGAATATATATATGTTTGTTGTTCTATTAAAAAAAATATAGTTTTAATAGATGAAAAGGACAAAGGGGATAGGATGCTTTTAAATTTTGGGCATACAATAGGTCATGCACTTGAAAAAGAAATGGGATTTGAAAAATTGACGCATGGAGAGGGTGTAGCTGTTGGCATGTATCAAATAACTAAAAATAGTGAAAAATATCTTATAACTAAGAATGGAGTTTCTAAGAAGATAAAAGATATTTTAATAAAATTTGGATTGCCTTACCAGGTTAATGAAATAAGAAAAAGTGATATAATTGCTGATATAGAACATGATAAAAAAGGGCAGGGGGAATTTATAAATTTAATTTTATTAAAAGATATAGGTGAAAGTTTCATTTATAAAGCAGGTAAAAAAGAATTAGAAAATCTAGTATAGAAAGTAGTTGATTTATTTGAATATTGAGATAAAACCTTGTTTGCTAAAAGGAAATGTAAAAATACCTCCTTCAAAAAGCATAGCACATAGAGCATTAATATGCGCATCTTTATCAAAAAAGCCTTCCAAAATTGAAAATATAGCTTTTTCAGAGGATACAAAGGCTACTATTGATGCTTGTATTGCTTTAGGGGCTAGTATAAGAATAGATAAAAATACTCTGTATGTAGAAGGAAATACTAATAGTTATAATGATAAAACAATAAATTGTAGAGAATCAGGGTCTACGTTAAGGTTTATTATTCCAATTTCATTAGATGGTAATAAGGTAACTTTTATAGGCGGAGGAAGATTAGTTAAAAGACCTCTTGGTGTATATTATGATATATTTGATAAACAAAATATATCATATGAAAATGATAATGGAAATCTTCCACTTAGTGTTTATGGAAAATTAAAAAGTGGAAAGTATAGTGTTCCGGGAGATGTTAGTTCTCAATTTGTAACAGGACTTTTATTTGCACTTCCTAAGTTAGAAAAAGATTCTGTTATTGTTATTGAAAATCAATTAGAATCAAAAGGATACATAGATATAACATTAGATATTTTAAAAAAATATGGAATAAAAATAGAAAATAATAATTATAAAACGTTTTACATAAAGGGAAATCAAGAATATAAATCTAAAAATATTTACGTAGAAGGAGACTATTCTCAAGCTGCTTTTTTCTTGGTAGCAGGGCTTTTAGGTGAAGAAGTTACAGTTACAGGAATAGATAAAGATTCTAAGCAAGGGGACAGAGTAATAGTTGATATTTTAAGAAAAATGGGTGGTAATATAGAGCAGGGACAAGATTATATTAAAGCTAAAAAATCTAAAACTCATGGGATGGTTCTAGATTGCAAGGATTGCCCAGATTTAGTTCCAATTTTAGCTGTTTTAGCATCATTAAGTTCTGGAACAACAGAGATTATAAACTCTAAAAGGTTAAGATATAAAGAATCGGATAGGATATCTGACCTTAAAAATCAGCTTTGTAAATTAGGTGCTAAAATAGAGGAGAGGGAAGATGGTCTTGTCATTCATGGAAGAGAATTTTTAGATGGAGGAATGGTTAGTTCGATAAATGACCATAGATTAGCAATGGCTTTTTCTATAGCTTCAATAAAATGCAGAAAAAATATCATTATAGAAAATAAAGAAGCTATAAATAAATCTTATCCAAACTTTTTTCAAGATTTTAAAAGTTTAGGGGGCGATATAATTGAGTAGTATTGGAAAAAATATAAAAATATCTATATTTGGAGAATCTCATGGGAAAGCTATAGGAGTTGTAATAGATGGTTTACCATCAGGATTCCCTTTATCTATTGAAAAATTACGGATTGAGATGGAAAGAAGAGCACCAGGAAGAAATGATATGTCTACTCCAAGATTTGAAAAAGATGCATTTGAAATATTAAGTGGATTTTGTAATGGGAAAACCACAGGGACACCTTTAGCTGCTGTTATATATAATAAAAGTCAAATATCTAAAGATTATTCTTCTTTAGAAAATATATTTAGACCAGGCCATGGTGATTATACAGGATATATTAGATATAATGGATTTAATGATATACGAGGTGGAGGACATTTTTCTGGAAGATTAACAGCACCTTTAGTTTTTGCAGGAGCAGTTGCTAGGCAGATATTAGAAAGCAGAGGAATAACTGTAGGAAGTCATATTAAAAGTATAAAAGAAGTAGAAGATAAATCTTTTGATTATGTAAATTTGACTAAAGAAGAACTTCATAAGCTTCATGAAAAAAAATTCCCTGTAATAGATGAAAAATTAGAAGATAAAATGAAAAATGAAATATTAAAAGCCAAAGAAGAGCAAGATTCAGTAGGCGGAATAATAGAGGCTGCTATTTTAAACGTAGAAAAAGGATTAGGAAGTCCTATGTTTGAAACGGTTGAAGGAAATATTTCTAATATGCTATTTTCTATTCCTGCTGTTAAAGGTGTTGAATTTGGAGAAGGGTTTAATATAACTAAGCTTACAGGATATGTTGCTAATGATGAATACAATATAATAGATTCTAATATAGTTACAAATACAAATAATAATGGAGGGATATTAGGAGGTATAACAAATGGAATGCCTATTATCTTTAAGGTAGCTATAAAACCAACACCTTCTATATCAAAAACTCAGAAAACTGTAAATGACAAAAATGAAAAAGTTAATATTGAAGTTAAAGGAAGACATGATCCATGCATCGTTTTAAGAGCTATCCCTGTTGTTGAAAATTCAGTGTGTTTGTCTATATTAGATATGCTAATAGAATGGGAGGGAAGAAAATGGTTAAACAATATGGACTAATAGGAGAAAAATTAGGCCATAGTTTCTCAAAATCTCTACATGAAACTATATTTAAGTATTGTGAATTAAATAATTCATATGAACTTTTTGAAATTGAAAAAAACAATTTAGAAAAAGAATTTTATGAATTTAAAGAAAAGAATATTTCTGGAATAAACGTAACGATTCCTTATAAGGTGGATGTAATGAAATATTTGACATCTATTTCTAACGAGGCTAAAAAGATAGGGGCAGTTAATACTCTATATTTTAAAAATAATGAAATAATAGGATATAATACAGATTATTTTGGATTCAAGAAAGCCCTTTTATATTCTAATATAGATCTAAAAGGAAAAAAAGTTTTGATTTTAGGTACTGGTGGAGCTTCTAAAGCGATTTTAGAGGTAATAAAAGATGAAGGGGCAACTAATATTACTATAGCATCAAGAAATTTAGATAAAAAGAGTGGATTTGAACAATATGATTTTGTTGAATATAAGGATATTGTAAAATTAAAAGATTATTATGCTGTTATTAATTGTACACCGGTAGGAATGTACCCTAAAATCTCAGAAATGATAATAGATAAAGAAGTTTTAAAACAGTTTAAAATTGCAATAGACCTTATTTACAATCCTTATGAAACTTTATTTTTAAAACAAGGGAAGCAGCTAGGTCTAAAGACATTAAATGGACTTCCAATGCTTGTTTATCAAGGTATAAAATCTGAGGAAATATGGAATAATATTGTTGTGGATAAAAAAATAGAAGATAAAATTTTAAAAGATATAATTTTACAATTTAGTAGGTGAGTTAATGGATAAAAATGTTATTTTAATAGGTATGCCAGGGTGTGGTAAAACAACTATTGGTAAATTATTAGCTGAAAAACTTAAACTTTCATTTTTAGATATGGATGAGTATATTGAAAAAAAACAAGATCAAACAATAGAGTCTATATTTAATAAAGGGGAAGATTATTTTAGAAAAATAGAAGAAGAAGCTGTATATTCAATAAAAGAAAAAAAATGTTTTGTTATTTCTACAGGGGGAGGAGTAATAAAAAGCCAAATAAATATAAAAAATTTAAAAGAAAATGGATATGTAATATTTATAAATAGAGATATAGAAGATATATATAATGATGTAGATACAGAGAAAAGACCACTTTTAAAAGACAAAAAAGATAATTTATATAAATTATATAATGAAAGATTAGATTTATATAGAAAATATTGTGATATAGAAATAAAAAATAAAGGATCAATAGAAGATGTTTTAGATGATATTACAGATAAACTTAAATTGAATTTTTTAGATTTAGAAAAATCTTGTGGAGCTGTAGTATTTGAAAAAAATAATGATAAAATAAATTTTTTATTAATAAGACATAATGCAGGACATTGGGCTTTTCCAAAGGGACATGTTGAGAATCATGAAACTGAAGAGGAAACAGCTAAGAGAGAAGTATATGAAGAAACTGGTATAAAAATAAAAATATTAAAAGGGTTTAAAACAGAATCAGAATTTGCGCCAAAACCAAATGTAATGAAGAAGGTAATATTATTTTTAGGTGAAGCTATTGATAAGGATGTAACTATACAAATAGAAGAGGTGCAGGATTATAAATGGTTAGAATATGAAAAAGCGTTAGATATTTTAACTTATGAAAATGATAAAAAAATAATAAAACAAGCATATAGATATTTAAATAAATTAATTTTATAATTATAATTTTGTAGCATATGATATTAGTAATCATATTTTATACATATAGGATATAATGAGGTGATTTTATGTGTGGTGTAGCAGGATTTGTTACAAGAGGACAAAATATTTCAGATTATAAAAATGTAATAGAAAAAATGACAAACTCTTTAGAAAAAAGAGGCCCTGATGATAAAGGATATGCTTTATACAAAAATGCAGCTTTAGGACATAGGAGACTTGTGGTTGTGGACCCAGAAGGCGGCGCTCAGCCTATGATAAAACAACAAGGAGATAGAACTTATACTATAGTTTATAATGGAGAGTTATATAATACAGAAGAGGTAAGAACATTATTAATAGAAAAGGGATATGCTTTTAATAGTTATTCAGATACTGAAGTTTTACTTACAGCTTATATTGAGTGGAAAGAAGAATGCTTAAAATATATAAATGGAATATATGCTTTTGGTATATGGGAAGATAAATATAAAACTTTATTTTTAGCAAGAGACCCATTAGGTGTTAAGCCATTATATTATTTTTATAGTGAAGATACAATTGTATTTGCTTCAGAGATAAAAGCTATTTTGCTATATCCTAAAGTAAAACCTATTTTAGATGAGGAAGGTTTTCTTGAGATATTTGGACTTGGACCTGCAAGGACTTTAGGATGTGGTATATTTAAGGGAATAAGAGAAGTTCCACCATCTAGTTATTTATATTTTAATAGAGATAATATGAGGCTAGAAAAATATTGGGACCTTGTGGCTAAAGAGCATAAAGAAAATTTTGAAGATACAGTGGAGCATACTAGAAGTCTATTAATAGATGCTATAGAAAGGCAGTTAATATCAGATGTGCCTGTATGCACATTTTTATCTGGGGGTTTAGATTCTTCTGCAATATCTTCTATCGCATCAAATTATTTTAAAAATAATAATAAAGGAAAATTAAATACATTTTCCATAAATTACGAAGATAATCTTAAATATTTTAAATCTTCAAAATTCCAACCAAGTGATGATACAAAATATGCTAGGATAATGGCGGATTATTTAGATAGTAATCATACTGAGGTTATTTTAAATAATGAGGATTTGGCAAATGCTCTTTTAGAAGCTGTCTTAGCTAACGATCTTCCAGGAATGGCGGATATAGATTCTTCACTTCTTTTATTTTGCAAAGAAGTTAGAAAAAAAGCAACTGTAGCGTTATCAGGAGAATGCGCAGATGAAATATTTGGGGGGTATCCTTGGTTTAGAGAAGAAAATTTAGACGTAGATACATTCCCATGGGCTAAATCTTTAGAGCTTAGAAAAAGTATAATAAATGATGAATATAAAAACTTGAATTTAGAAGAATATGTAAGAGAAAAATATCAGAATACAGTAAATGCTACACCAAGGTTAGATGATGAGTCTGTAAAAGATAATAAACTTCGTGAATTGTTTTATTTAAATATAAAATGGTTTATGATGACTCTTTTAAATAGAAAAGATAGGATGTCTATGACTAACAGTTTAGAGGTTAGAGTTCCATTTGCAGATTATAGATTAGTTGAATATGCTTATAATATTCCAAATTCCATGAAATTTTATAAAGGAAGAGAAAAAGGACTTTTAAGGGAAGCACTAAAAGGAATTTTGCCAGATGAAATTTTATGGAGAAAAAAGAGTCCATACCCTAAAACTTATAATCCTATTTATGAAAAATTAATAAGGAATAATTTAATTGATATATTAAAAAATGGAAACGCTCCTTTAAATTCATTGATAGACTCAAAAAAAGTATTAAACATGGTTAATGACAAAAAAGATATATTTAATAATCCTTGGTACGGTCAACTTATGAAAAAACCACAAGTTATGGCTTACTTAATTCAAATAAATATGTGGTTAAATAAATATAAAGTAGATATAAAGATATAAAGAGAGGTAAATCTCTCTTTTTTTATTAAAAAAATCCTTTGAAAATAAAAATAATTTAAAATATAGTAAAAAACAATTGTTTTAATTTAAAAATAAATATAAAATGAATATAGAATATTAGGATTGGATTGTATTTTCTAGAGATTAAAAGTGGTGGTTAAAATACTTTAAGTAGAATAGAGGGGAATATATATGAAAATAAGTTTGAAATTACTAAAAAATAAGATACTTAAATACGTAATAGTATGGAGTATGATAACTATAGTAGTATTTGCTATATTAAATTTATATCTTTTAAAAAATAAGTTTATAAAAATTGAGGATGAAAATTTAAAATTACAAGCCACTATTAATAAATCATATATAGAACAATACGTTAGCAGTAAAATAGAATTTACTAATCAATTATCTGCTAGAGGAGATATAATAAATCTTATAAATCTAAATGATAATGAAGATATATCATTTAAAGAATATTATTTAAATTCAAAGCAAATTTTAGATGATGCAATAGAGAATAGTAAAGATACAAATAAAATCAGTATTTTTTCTAATAAAAATGCAAAGTTAGTATCAAGTGGAAATATAGAAAACAGTGATGTGTTTTCATTAGATGAATTAGAAAATATGAAATTTCCATATGTTGATTTAAATAAATATAATGGAAATTGGTATACAACAGTAGCTAATACTATTGTAAATAGAGAAGGAAGTATAATAGGATATATTGTTTCAGTATATAATATAAATATTATAAATGATATTTTGAATGAAGAAGCTAACGGGTATTTGATAGTAAATAGAACAAGTAAATTTAATGATGTAGAGTTTATTACAGCAGATAATGAATATGAAGAATTTAGTGATTTGATTATTCCAATAACTAATATAATAAATTTTGTAGATGTAAAAAATATAGGCATAGAAAAAAATTCTAAAAAAGATTTGTTTGTTTATTCATCTATAAAAAATACAAATTGGATATATATAAAAATGGTAAGCAAAAACAAAGCTTATGAATCGCTTAATTTCAATATTTTATTAGGGATATTAACACTTGTTGTAGTATCAATTATTGGTGTTATCATTATGCATTTTCTACTAAAACAGATGGGAAATCATGTACAAATGAAAGAAAGTAAACAAGAACCAATATTGGATGATAAGCCTAAAATTAAAGATTCGTTAACAGGATTATATAATATCTTGTTTTTAGAAAGAAATAAGGGTAAAATACAAAATAGAATATTGGAAAGAGAAACAAAGTCTATGATTATATTTTCAACTATAGATAATTTTAAAGAAATAATTGAAAATTTTGGAGATATTGTAGAGGAAATAGTATTAAAAGAAATATCTAATGCGCTTATTTTATCTAGTAGGTCAAATGATATTATAGTTAGATATAGTGAAAATGAGTTTTTAATATTACTTTTTGAAGCTGATGAAGATATTGTAAATGTATTTATAAAAAGAGTAGAAACCAGTATAAATAGAAATAAAATTATATCAAAAATATTAAATGAAAATGTGATTTTGTCTTTTGGATATAGCAAATATGAAGGATTAAAAAATTTTGAACAAGTTATAGAAGAGGCAAAAGAAGACAGAATAAATAAAAAAGAAGCTAATTAGCTTCTTTTATTTTTATTTCTAAAAATATATTTATTTTTGTACCTTTATTTACAGTACTTTGAACTTCAATCGATCCCTTATGTTTTAATATTATCCATTTAGCTATAGACAAACCAAGGCCAGTACCTCTTTTTTCTTTTGTTCTTGATTTATCTGCTCGATAAAATCTATCAAAAATATGGGGTAAGTCTTCTTTATCTATTCCCACTCCGTTATCTTCTATAGAAATAATAGCTTTATTGTTTTTTTTCAATAGGTTAATGTCTATAAAACCACCTGATTTAGTATATTTCAAACTATTATCAATAAATATTCTTAAAGCTTCTTTTATTAGTTTGTAATCTCCAAATATCATTATTTCTTGGTTAAAATTATTTATTATTTGGTGATGAGTATCTATAAGTCGTGTTTCCTTTATCAATTCGTCTATTAGATTATTAATATAGAAATAATCCATTTCAACGATTTGAGTATTTTTATCGCTTCTTGCGAGAAAAAGTAAGTTTTCAACAAGATTTTTCATATTGTGTGATTCCTCATTTATTGCAGCTATTGATTCATTTAAAACTTCTTTATCATCTTTTCCCCAACGGTTTAGCATGTTAGCATAGCCTTGAATTACGGCTATTGGTGTTCTAAGTTCATGTGAGGCATCAGATACAAAATTAGTTTGTTTTTCATAAAAAACTTTTATTTTATCAAGTAAATTATTAAATGTTTTTGCTAAATCTTTAAGTTCGTCTTGAGAACCTTTTAAATCAACTCTTTTATCTAGTTCCGAAATGGATATTTTTTTCACTGTGTCGGTCATTATTTTTATTGGTTTTAGAATTTTTCTGCTAGTTCTAGCACCTAGAATAATTGTGGAAAAAAATGTAAATACATAAATTACAAGAATAATAAAAACAAGAGCCGTTAAATAGTTTAGTTCTCTTTTGTAAGATTTAATTAGTTGAATATAATAGATGTTGCCATTTAACTCATACTTAGTAATGCTAATGATATCTCTATTGTTATTAAAAGGTTTAATATAAAAGTAATTACTATTTTTTATTAATGTAAGATTAGTATCTTTGTTGTTATAAATAAGTTTATTATTTTTAAATAAAGTAAGAGCTATATCATCGTCATTTAAAAGTGGTTTTAATAATTCAATATTTTCATTACCTTCATTTAATTGACTTACAACTAAGTCAGTATAGGAATATATTTTATTTTTATTTTGAAAGATCAGAAATTTATCAAATCCAAATAATATTAAAAAACTTATTCCAAGAAGGAATATAGATAAAATGAAAACATAAGAAAAAGTAAGTTTAAATGATAGTGAAAATCTTAAATTCCTTTTGAATACATCTATGAATTTATTTATTAACTTAATTAAAAATTGGATTGTGGATTTTAATATTATATAAACAAATTTGAATATGTAGAAAAAACTTTTAATAATAGTTTTCATTTTAATCTTCCTTTAATAAGTAGCCAACACCTCGTACGGTATAAATAAGTTTAATTTTGAACTTATCATCTATTTTAGACCGTAGATACCGTATATAAACATCAACCACATTAGTATCGCCAATATAATTAAAATCCCAAACTTTTGCAAGTATTTTATCTCTAGTTAAAACTATATTTTTATTTTCTATTAGATATTTTAAAAGATTGTATTCCTTATTAGTTACTTCTATTTCGTTGTCCATATAATATACTGTATGTTTATTTAAATCTAATGATAGTTTTTTTATTTTCAATATATTTGTATTTTCTTTTACTATTAAACGTTTTTTTAAAGCTACACGTATTCTAGCTAAAAGTTCTTCAATGGCAAATGGTTTAGTCATATAGTCATCTGCACCTAAATCAAGGCCCATAACCTTATCTGTTACATCATCTTTTGCAGTAAGCATTATTACAGGAGTGTTTGAAATTTGTCTCAATCTTCTTAATACTTCCATACCATTTAGAGAAGGCAGCATAACATCTAATAAAACAAGATCAAAAATTTCATTTTCAAATCGAGTTAAAGCGCTTCTTCCATCAGTTTCTATAAAAGTACTATATCCTTCATGCTCAAGTTCTAGCTGTGTAAATCTTGCTATTTTATTTTCATCTTCTACAATAAGAATTTTACCTAAAGACATAATAGCCTCCCTTATAATACTGGAATCTACTTAATTATATCTCAATTTCAATAAATTTCATAATTTTATAATTTTAATAAAATAAAAAACTAAACAGCCCGTAGGCTATTTAGAATTCTTCTTTTATTTTACAAGTAACATTATTTATAGAATTTGAAACATTGTCCATTACTGCATTTGCTTTAGAATCTTCACCATTGTCTTTTTTTATTTTTATTTTATGGTTTGTGATAATAGCAATTAATAAAGCCAATAGAGTGATGTATGGAGCAAAAATAGTTATAATCACAGCTAAAGTTAAGGGTATTGATAGTACAGTTGTATCATTTTTCAAAATTATAAATTTGCTCTTATTTCCTTTATTAATTATATTTTTTATTTTGTCCCAAATGTTATTTCTTTCTTTTGTTTCTTGGTGATTGTCTTTTATTTTATTTATTTTTTCTAGATAAATTAGAGCACCCACTAAATCATTATTATTTTTTTCTAAAGCATCCACTGCTTCTTCGTAGCTTACGTTAGCCCTTTCTCTTAAAGTATCAACTAAATTTAAATCAACTGACATATTCATTCCTCCAATAATTTTTATGTTTTCTATGAGTTAATAATAATCCTGATAAATTAAAATCAATTGAGTAGAAGATTAAAATTTCATTAGAAAATATAGTATGATATAATGAGTTGAGAGTTGAAAGTTCATAGGATAAAAGATTTAAGGAGGATATTTAGTGAAAAGATATATTGTCTTAACTTCACTTACTGTGTGCATTGTTCTTTATTATCTAGAACAAGTTTTAGTAGTAAGTTATTTTACTAAAACTTTTAGTAAGATAATTTTGTTTATCATTGTACCTTATATTTATTATAAATATTTAAAAAAACAATCATTAAAACAAGCTTTAAATTTAAAGAAGAATGAAAAAAAGAATTTTAAATATGGCTTGATATTAGGAATAGTTGCTTTTAGTAGTGTACTTATAGGATATTATATTTTTAAAGATTTAATAGATTTAAATTCAATAAAAAATCAGCTTGAAGTAAATTCTAAAGTAAATAAAGCTAATTTTATTTTTATAGGGTTATACATAACTTTTGGAAATTCATTTTTAGAAGAATTTTTTTTCCGAGGATTTATATTTTTAAATCTATATGAAAAAGGATATAAAAAATTAGCGTATATATTCTCTTCTTTATTGTTTGGATTTTATCATATAGTTATATTTAAGACATGGTTTAATCCCGGTTTAATTTTATTATCTTTATTAGGGCTTATCATTATTGGTTTTATATTTGATAAAATAGATTTATATTCTAAAAACTTTACCAATTCCTATTTAGTTCATATTTTAGCAGATAGTGCTATTATTTTAATTGGATTTAAAATGTTTAATATAATTTAGGAGGATTTTATGTTTACTTATGTGGATTGTATACCTTGTGTAATAAATAAAGCTAATATAATAGCAGATAAATATTGCATTGATAAAGCAGATAAAATGAGGTTTATGAAAAAAGTAATGAAAGAGATAATAGATTGTGACGAAAATAGGGCTTCTACTATATTAGATGCTAAAATAATGAGAATAACAGAGCGGGAATATGGAATAAAAGATGTGTATAAGGAAGAAAAAAAGTTTTTTAATGATAGGTTATTAGAAATGGAAGAGGAAATTGAAAAAATATTAGATAAATCAGAAAATAGGTTATTTGATGCTTTGAAAATAGCACTATCAGGAAATATAATAGATTTTAGTGCTTTGCATGATTTAGAACTTGATTTTGTTAAGGAGATAATAAACAAAACAATAAATAGTGAATTTAATGAGAACTTATTTAATAAATTTAAAAAGGATTTGCAAAAAGGTGGGAATCTTTTATATTTAGGTGATAATGCAGGAGAAATAGTATTTGATAAGATATTTATTAAAGAGATAAAAAAAGAATATAAAGATATAAATATTGTTTTTGCAACAAGGGGAAAGCCGGTTATAAACGATGTAACACTTGAGGACGCAAAATATGTTGGTATGGATAATATATGCCAAATTATAGACAATGGTACAGATATTCCGGGTACTGATTTGGTGGAAACAAGTGAAAGTTTTAATAATTATTTTAAATCAAGCAATATTATAATAGCAAAAGGACAAGGTAATTATGAAACTCTTTGCGATAACAAAGAAAATATATATTTTCTGTTCCTATGCAAATGTGATATGATGGTTAAAAATCTAGGCAGAGATAAGTTTTCTAATGTTTTCATAAATCAACTTAAGGGAGAATTATAATGAAAAAATTAATAGCTGTTTTAAGTATTTTTCTTATTGTATTTACAGGGTCCATAACGGGGTGTAGTAAAAAAAATACCACAAATTATATTTTAAATGGTAAAAGTGAATCATTTTCCATAGAAAACTATAAAATAACTGATAAAAAGTATGGGGACGGTTCGTTAAAATTTACAGGTAAAGATGAAGATATCTCCAAATTGGTACTTTTTGAAGTTGAAATAAAAAAAGGTGATGAAATAGTATATAAAAGGATTATAGAAAATGAAAAAGGGGAGTTAGGTAAGGGTTTATCTTTAAAAGGAGGGATATCTTTAGAACAAGTTAATAGTTCTAATATTGATATAGATAAAATAGAAGATTTTGAATATAGTGCATTAATAAAAATGAAAAATATAGATAATAAAATAATAGTTGAAAATATGCAATTACAAATAGAAAAACAATAATAAATATAGTAAGGAGAATAATTATAAATTAATTATTCTCCTTTTATTAAATAGGTCTAATTATTAAC
>JBGUER010000081.1:0-13701 GCA_041821285.1 Clostridiaceae bacterium | reverse complement strand
TGCAATACACCAAAAATCCTAATGATTCTAGTTGCCTTTTTCTTTTTATCTGAAGAGGTCTCATTTTCTTCCCAGGTGCTTTAAGTTCTACAAAAGCTATTTTCCCACCAGACATAAGTACCAATCTATCAGGCACACCATTTATTCCAGGAGATATAAACTTTAAAGCCCATCCGCCTCTTTTTTTAACTTCTTTAGTTAGCATTCCTTCTATTTCTTTTTCTGTCATTTCATTTCACCTCATTTTTCATACCACTTTATATTTTATTTTGTAGTCGATAGTTGTGGTATATAGCCTTAAAACTCTTACGCGTGTATGTAGGTGGTATATACTCTTTTATATATATAATTAACTAATCAATATAATCATCTCCTACTACTACCACAAAAGCTTTACACCCCTCTTGTTTAAAGAGTTTTAGACAGTGGTATATGCTTGTGGTAGATAGCTTTTACGACTACTATATCCTACATAATGACACCACAGTTTTTTAACCTTCAACTACAAAAATTCAATTATCGCCTACATAATATATGGTATTTACAAATAATTAATTTTAAGAAATTTTAAGATTTTATCGACCACATATACCACAACTTACTATTAGTAAAATCTTAAATTCATGTTTTAAAACCTATTATTCATTTTCCGGTATCCGTACAAAGGTTCTCTGTGAATTATAAATTGGAAATCTTGAATTTCCACGTTTATTACCATCATATCTTTTCCATCCACCAATTCTCATTAGAATTGCCTCTATCTCATATGAATCCATTCTTTTGATGTTATTTCGTTCTTTTCCAAAACACTCACACCAAATCTCTAGCGGACATACCCGTTCTCTACGTATTGCGCCTTCAGGAATGATTTGTCCAAATTCACTTTCACCAGCTAAATAAGTTCTTCTCTCATAAATGTCCATCTTGCTCCAATTATCAGGAAGCATCTTTTCAAGGTACTGCTCAACTAATCCTTCTCTATCATCTGCTTCCATAGCATCTCTTTGTTCATCATAAGCCATATGTTCTTCATCACCAGTAAGAATAAGCGCTTCTCCAGCTCTATATTTATGGAGAGCTTCTGCCCATATTTGGTCTACCTCATTTAAATCCCACACTCTCTTTTTGCCTCCATTTACCCTGACAGGCCAGAACCTACGATTACCTGTGACATCTCTTAAAAATCCACTGGTACTGTTAGTGCTACCTACAACAATGCACTGTCTTGGGTGGTTTTCAACATTAACACCATAGCTTTGTCTGAACTTATCATCTGTTCTAGTGATAAAAGATTTAACGGTTTCAACATCAATCTTTCTAAGACCAGCAAGCTCACCAAGTTCTAATATCCAGTACCCCTGAAGCTTTTCTGCCCCTGCTTTATCTCTCATATCAGATACTGTTAAACTGTCTGAAAACCACCTGCCTCCAATTTTTGCAAAGAAGGTTGATTTACCAATGCCCTGTGGACCATTTAGTACCAAAATGTAGTCAAACTTAATGCCTGGTTCATATATTCTAGCTACTGCTGCCACTAAAGTTTTTCTCATAACCGCCCTTGTATAGCTGTTATCCTCGGCTCCTAGATAGTCGATAAGAAGTTTATCTACTCTCTCGACTCCGTCCCAAACTGGTAGTGCATTCAAATAATCTCTAATAGGATGAAAAGCTCTTTCAGATGCTGCTGTAAGTAATGCATCCTTAATCTTCATAGGTGACCAAATGGCATAATGTCTATCAAAGTACATTTTAAGATGAGCAAGATCCGCATCATTCCAACCAGACTTAACCTGCTTCCACGATAAATTCCCTTTCACATCAATAAGATGGGTCATTTGGTTATAAGCAATATCTTTAAGTCTTGGATCATATCTCATAATTGTAAGAATATTCGTAGGTGTATCTTTTACCGTTCCATTCTTATTTAGCTCTAACGATAGCTGCCAATCTTCATCTATTTCAAGATTAAATTCATCCTGTACATCTTTCTCTCGTTCCGCCGATAGTTGCTTTTTTACATTTTCATCTTCAGTGCAAAACTCAATCATTTTCTTATAAGATGTTCTATCATCGGCATCCTCATCAAGCCCGCTAAACTTATGAATTCTTACTAAATCAAAAGAATTTAAAAGGTTACCGCAAGCAGGATCTGTTGCATGATGTGAATAAGCATATTTATCATCATAGATAATAACTCCAGCTGCAGAATCTGCTGGAACATAGTCATATCTTCCTTCCATCACACTGGGTACATAAATATCTTTTAGAAATGCATCTATTGCCTCAGTTATGCTGTAACTTCTGCAAAAGGCTCCTATCATTCCATTCTTTTTTAAAGGATCTTCTTGCTTCTTCATTGTTTTTTCTATAATAGCTGTCTGCCTTGAAGATACAGGCCAACTTGATGAATCTCTCCAATTTTTATAAAGCCCTAATATTTTACCTGGGTTTAGAAAATCAGCATCAATTATTTTAAAAAAGTAATCTCCATCTGATGAGGTGCTTGGCCAATACATCAATCTGTTAGGTTCATATGTGGTATCGTCAAATAGTTCAATACCGATTTGTTTTGCTATCATTCTTGATACAGCCTGATACTCATCCGCTGAAATAGTTTTTAATAAAGGAATGATAATTCTAAGTCTTGGCTTATCTTTAGTATGCTTATGAGTAGAATAAATACAGCAAGCATAGTCATATAGCATTTCTATATTTGCAGCTATAGCTTCAGCATCATCTGCATAATCCATATCAAGTGTTAGCATAGAACGCGAAAGGACATTTTCCTTTCTACGTCTGCCATCCTTTAACTCACCTGCAACAAAACCACCTATGTCTTTTACATTATCCTGTTCAACCTTTTTCATCTTTCTATATTCTTCCACTGTTTCACTGGTAACTGTGGTATGGGAGAGTTTTTGTATAAACTCATCCCAAGAAAATACTTTCTGTTTCCAATACTTTGAAGTTCTATTATTTGCTACGGATATAATCACTTTAATCACTCTCCTTTTTTATAGTGAATTCGCGCCTTTTATCATTAATTGCAAATCGCTACTTGGCTCCCACTCTTCCACTAGTTCCTTTGCCTTTTCATAATCTACCACTGCGGTATTTCGATAACTGTTTACTTGCAGTTTACGCTTATAATAGTTCCATATTTCTGCAAATGCTTTGCTGGCAAGTCTTTTATAAGCGAGTGATCCCTTACCACCTAATACATCAATAACTGCACAGTTTACCATCTCTCGAAGTGTTTCCTGTTGTCCATAATCAATAGTCATTTCATTTTCAAGCTTATCAACTCTTGTCTCCACTAACTGTATCTTCTTATCTGTGAAAATAATCGCTTGAAGTTCCTTTGAAAGTCCTGCATATGGTTTTTTCTCCATTTCATCAAATTTAGTAACATATACTGCTGTGAAAATAACCCCTTTTTCACCAGTCATCTTATTTGCTACCATGTCACATCCTTTTTTAGTTAATAGGTAACATGGCCTAGTTTGATTCTTATTATCTTGATACTCGCTAACTATGAAGAAATCTAACGAGCTCAAATTTGAGCTGGTTAAAATTTCAACATAACCTTTAATATCCCTCATTAAATTTTTGTGTTCCTTTTCTACCATCTCTGCCACTTCTCTGCTGTCAACAAATCCCTGTCCATTTTTATTAATAATTGTTAGTGTTTTCATATGATTCACCCATCCTCTCTATTTTTTATAATTAAACTCCCTGTTCATAGGAACCTTTTAGATCTATGCATATATTTTTTATCATTCTGGCAACATAGGATTGGCTTATATGGAGCTTCTCTCCAATATCCCGTTGCTTCATTTCCAACAGATATAGCCCTAATATTTCGCGTTTTCTAGGTGATAGTTTCTTAGCTAATATTTCAATTTCTTCTATAGTCATTAAATTTATTACTTTATCCGTAGTATCTTTTAACGCTGGAATTACATCTTGAAATTTTAATACATTTTGTTCACTATCAACATATATAGGTGTTTCTAAAGAAATTATCTGAAACTGTTTATTTATCTTACGATTCACCATCAATATTTCATTAACCATGATTTTGCTAAAAAAGGTTGCCCATCTACTCTTATCAGGATCAAACCCTTTAGTAGCTTTAACAAAGGCTAAATCTCCGCATCCAATTAAGTCATCATATTCTAAGTTAAGATTTAAAAATTTATTAGCTATATGATACATGAGCCTTTTGTTTCTTTCATACAAAGTATCCATATCTCCAGATATAAATAGCTGTTCATTACTTATCATTGTTGTATATCCTCCTCTCATTTAACTGCATAAATATACATTTCTTAAAAAGGTAATTCATCTTCAGTTTCAGAGCTAATTTTTCTGCAAGATTCCTCAAATGAAAATTCACCTTTTTTATATTCTCTTAAGGCTTTTCTAAAGACAATCTCTGGACTTCCCCCATAAATAACCTTCCTCTTTGATACACCTATTACACAGTAATACCACTCTTTTTTTACTGTATTGTCTCTTTTAATATCTATTTCATTACCTGCTATTTTCATTTTATTAATCCTTTCTGTATTATCCTCAACAAATGTAAGTAATTACAAGAAAACAAATATTGAAGATAATATACTAATTCAGTCTTTTTGGTAGAAACTGCATTCATAGCCATCTGCTTTAAGTGGCAGTCCCTTAGCCCAAGATACAGGCTGGCTCATGATATTACAGATTTCTTCTACTGAGCTTTGTCCTATAGGTACTTCACAGATAGCTTCATCATGACAATGTGCTACTATATTAAATCCTGCATTATCTAAACGAAGCATTGCTTCTGCTAAAATATCTCTTGCTATAGCTTGAATAATATTTTCCACAATTTTGGGACCATAGGTTTCAATTCTCTCCCATTTCTTTGTTGTGCCAATACCTTCATAGGTAAGTCCTTCTCTCCCGAATTTATTAGCACTAAGCTTTGGCTTCACATAAACAAGGTTTCTACCTGAGGGTAATGTCACAAAGAGCATTCCACTTTTGCAGGTGAAGATAATGCCATGGGTAGAAGTTCTCCCTCTTTCCCTTACGGCATCTATTGCAGCTTTATCTACATCCCACCAGAGGCTTACAATATGGGGATTGGCTACTCTCCAGTTATCTATTAGGCCTTGAAGTTCATGTTCTTCAACTCCCATTTCTATTGCACCCATAGCCTTAAGTGCTCCAACTCCACCGCCATAACCACAGTTGTGAACTAACTTTCCCGATACGGTAAAACGGTTATTTCTTCCGGCATTGAGTATGTCATAAACTTTTGTTACAATAGTTTCTTTATTAGTTGAATAATACTCATGTGCTTTTGTTAATCTATAATTCCTATTTACAACTTCACCTAAAGTAACAAATTTTTCTTCAATCCAGACAAGATGATCTTCTGTTGCTCTAAGTCCTTCATACTCAATCACCTTCCTTTTACCTTTATAAATAACACCCTCATGACTAACCCATTCTTCTCCGTCCCATAGTTTATGACCAGTCGTAATATTTTCAATTGGAACTAATCCTTTATCTGTTAAAACAAGTTCTCCTTCTGCAATACAGGCTAACTCTGATATCTTCCCCTTCTGTCTTAAAGGACTACCCTTTGTAACACTTTCAATTGGTACATGAAACATAAGGCTTGCAGCAGCTTCATATATCTTTCCATGGGATGCAAACACTTCAAGCCTCCACTTCTCACCGGCAAGCCATGAAATCACTCTGGCCTCTATAGCAGAGAAATCAGCTACAATAAAGCGGTGATTAGGCTTTGGGATAAAGGTAGTCCTAATAAGCTCTGACAATATATTTGGTGTGTTTCCGAAGAGTAGTTCAACATCCTCAAATCTACCTTCCTTAATCAAATCCCTGGCAAGATTTAAATCCTTTAAATGATTTTGAGGAAGATTTTGGAATTGAACCAACCGACCTGAGTTTGATACAATTCTTCCCGCTGTCATGAACCTATTTTTAGGGCCGGCGTTTATAATGTCATATGTCATCATATAATAGCCCTCATTTCTTCAAGCTTCTCTTCTACTTCGCGCCAATGAGAGCCCTTATCTTTTACATTTTTTATAGCATCTTCAATAATTTCTTCACGGTTCATACCAAGTCTTATTTTCCTTAAAATTGTAGCTTTTGCATAAGGCCATTCGCTCTGTTTAAAATCAGGTAGGATAGCGATATTTCTCATTCTTTCCTTTTGAGCAATAGATATTTTTCTTCCAACTTCTAACTTTTCTTCTTCAGACCTCAATTTCCATAATCCAATAGCATTTTTTCTTGTCATTTCTGACCTTTTATATTTCCACATTAATTTTTCTTTCTTAGGTCTTGTATCTTTTTGAGACTTTATCACTCTTTGTTTGTTTGCAATCCTAATGGCTCTATAAGCCATCTTATAAGCAATTTTGGAATTTTCTTTTCTCCATTCTAGAGCCTTTTTAGTCATGTCGTCGTAATCTGTCCAGTCTCTGCTTTTCTTAATTTCTGAAAGTTTTTTGATGTATGCTTTTCTTGCTTCCGGATCAGCATTTAAGCGTTGCCAAAATATTTTCCCTCCACAACTCGCATCTTCTAATCCACCAGATGATAGATTATAAAGTTTTGAACTTTTCTCTAAAGCAATATGTTTTTTCTCTAAAAGCATAGCCTGTTGCCTATCTAATGTTTTATCTAAAACTGAAATTCTAAAATCATCTTTCCCAAGATGTCGGATATCTTCGTAAAATGGGTGTCCTTTTGCTTCTCCATTTAATGCTCTCGCTATGTGCTGTCTTAATCGTTCATCTATACTTTGAATGGTGTAACCGATATAATAACAGCCATTGATACATGTTATTTTGTAGATTTTAAATTGCCTTTCCATAATGGAATCCCCCTTTCTTTTGCTTCACCAAGGCTGATCTTCCCATCATCTGAGATGTACACAATATGCTCTGGTGTAGCTGTAACGCCATCCCAAGTTATAACTTCCTTATCTCCACTGTAAACAACACCCTCATGGCTCACCCATTGGTCTCCATCCCAAACTTGGTCTGTTAGCATTACCTCTTCAATGGCCTTTTCCATTACTCGGTCATCTGTAGTTTTAACTCTCACAGGTGTTCCTTTGGCAAGACACCACCGCCCCGTTCTGTTAGCTCCATAAAACTGAAACAAACCATGTACTCTTCCATCAGAGCAAACTGCTCTCTCTACTGCTTCATATTTTTTAACACTGGTCTTTGCCATCAAAAGTCTTAACCTTAGTGCTTCTTCTACTTCACCTTCGTTTTCTTCTACAAGCTCTGTTACTGTTTTCTTTGAAAGGCTCTCCACCTCAACTCCTCTATCCTTAAGCCATGATTTTAACTGTGATACAGAGTTAGGGTTTTCAAGTCCTGTTAGCTCATAAGCTCTCTCTGTTGCTGCAACAGTAAACTGCCTATCACATGAAATAGCTTCATCAACTAAATTCATATCCACCAATAATCCTTGGTCATTTATTCTCTGGTCCAGTACATAAAATTCTTGCTCTTTATCTGATATAGGGTAATCAGATAGCTTCTCACGAATTGAAAGCTCCACCTCTACATCCCGAATATTATATTGTTTAAATAACTCCCACTTCTCGGGTGCATCAGATGGCATATTCCTCGTTCTTCCACCATTAGCAGCTGTAGGTTTACAAGGTATGCAAAAATATCTAATTAGCGCTTTGCCTTCAGCCATCTTCTGATCATCAAGCTTTAACACTTTACCTACTCCTGCTAAGTTAAGTGGTAATCCAAGCATTGAAGCTTGGACTTCTGAACAACTCCATGATAATGGATCAAGGTATGTGTCTTTGTTTAATAAACGTGATAAGTACTTCATTAAACATACACGCTCAAATTGAGCATTAAATGCTGTTTTAATAATTTTTTCGTCAAGTAAAGCCTTAATAATGTATTCTGGTAATTCTTCTCCGCAAGCTAAGTCTATTAGTTCTACAGGAGAACCATCTATGCTGTAACCAAATAGCAAAATATTAAAATTGGGACTGTCAGCATACCTATATACACCAGACTTTCCTATGTTAATGTCAGAAAATGTTTCTAAATCTATTGATAAAGTCTTCATCACTTCACCGCCTCCTTTCGCAGGAGAGGAAGCCTTGAAGGCTCCGCCTGCATAAAGTTATTATTATTCCATAAAGTCATCATCATCTTCAATTTCAAAGTCATCCTCGGCTCTGCTGCTACCACCAAGAGGTTCTCCATCTTTTAGCTTCTGGACATTACCGAGTCCTGCTGCGATTCCGCGATTTCCGTTGATATTAAAGGCATAGAAAGTTACACTAACCTTTCCATAGCAGCCACTGTACACTTCACTTCTATCAATAATAGGCTGTACTTTAGCATCTACAATCTGTGGTGCATTCTTTGAATTTGCATTAATGAAATAGCTATTTGCGTAGCTTGGATCATCTAGACGGTCTATATCAGAGTCTCTTAAAGGCGTCTTTAGATTAGCTGGAACCTTACCTCCGAACTTAACAATTCCCTCTTTCTTTGCTTCCTCTATTGCCCTTTTAATAGCAGCTACTGTTTTCTTATCACTTTTAGGGATAATTAATGAAATACTATATTTAGGGTCACTCCCATTAATACTTTTAGGTTCCCATACATTTGCATAACTAAACCTTCCTGGTGCTACAACTTTTGTTTCTTTATTCATAATTAAATCCTCCTAATATTTTTTTATTATTCTTCAACTTGAAACTCTGTATTTACTGTTTCCACTGCTTTTCTTTTATCAGACTCTAGCACTAATGTAAGTTTTCCCTTAGGCTTCTCAACCAAAGAACCAATAATATCTTTAAACTTCTTCTTTCCCATTAATTTTTCCATTTCAGTAATAGTAATAAGACGCTTTTTATAGATATCACTATATCCTGCTGCTTTAGCATTCTCAGCTACTGCTTCCTCATCTACATATTTTCTATTACTTCTTCCTTGAACCAACTTAAATCCGTCCCACTGCTTGCCATCATTAATTGCGAGAGCTGCAGCATAGGTGTATATATCACTAGCCCATTTTGAAAGTTCTCCAGATAGTCCTATAATTTCCGCAATCTCTTCATCCGTAAGTAGAGCTGAGTCTGCAAATTCATATTTCATAAGTTCCAGATTCTTTAATGCTCTGGCTCTGCATTGATTTCTTGCTCTACAAAAGCGGCAATGTTCTCCCGCACAAAACTCTCCTTCTCCCTTTATAGCAAGCTTAGCTTTAGGTTTTAATTCTTCCTCTGCCCATTTAAGAAGGTCCTCTACACTCATCTCGAAGGTTGAAAAATTATCTACTCGAGGTTGTACGATTGACATTTTTACATTTTGGATGTCATATAAAAATCCAAACTCATTTAATGCTCCCAGAGCATACAATTTCAATTGGGGATTATCATTTGCAGAAATTTCTACCCCTTTACCTCCCTTTAGATCGATGACTTCTAATGTTCCATCTGTAATAGTAATAACATCACTTGTACCGAAACCATCTTCGACCCAAGGAGAAAAATCAACTTTTTGTTCGATTATTACCACAGCATCTTTAGATATTTCCCTCGCTGCATCAATTTTTTTTACCACTTCATCAACATAGGCTAAAACTGCATCATGCGTTTCTTCTGAATAGTACTTGTTATTTTCATACTTTTTTAATTCTTTAGAAAACTGTTGTTTTGATATTGTCTTTAAATAGTTTCTTAAGTATATTTCTGACAACTCGTGCATAAACGTTCCCTCTTCAGCATAAATACTAGTCTCACTAGGGAACTGAGATTCTACTTCAATACATCTTGTGCATTGTAACCACCGATGAGCACTAGATGCACTTAGTTTTGCGTGTCCTCTTTCTTCATGGTTCATATCCTATTTGTCACCACCTTATTGGGTTTATATTTTTCAAAAGCCTCATTATAAGCTCTTGCTGCATCTACTTCCCTTTCAAAATATCCTAAGTAAATTCTTTTTTTATTAACTCCGATTCTTGCCACCCAGCGTTTATGAATTTTACTGTAGAAAATCCCTCTATATACTGAGGTACAGTTATTTTTAATAAAACGTGCTTTTCTAAAATCAGCTTCTGGTACATTATTTAAGACAGCATACTCTCCAAAGAATCTTTTTGCATAATGATTATATGCAGCAGCGGCAACATCTTCATCTTCAAAACTGCCAATAAAATATATTTGTTTATTTAACCGAATTTGTGCATCCCATCTGTTATCCTTTTTGTGCCAGGTAACACCCTTATACCTTGAACTCGAATTTTTATAAGAATCTTTGTTGCACATATTTTGCTGTCTCGTAACGATTCTTAAATTAGATTTTTGGTTATCTAGTTTATTCCTGTTTATATGGTCTACCTCTAACCCTTCAGAGCAATTCATCAGTAATCTGTGCATGTGAATGGTTGTTTTTCCTTGCCGTCTTCTAGCATATCCACAGTGAAATTGCCATTTCCATTGGGATAACCAAACAAAATCTTCATCATCAACCATCGCCACTTTACCTTGCGTTAGTTCAATTTTCTTTATTTTATTTCACCAACTTCCTTCATAACCTCTACATAATTTTTTTCATCCAGGGAAGTTAATTTTTTAGCATCATATTTAAGAAGGATTGCTTTAACTTCTTCTCGATACCCAGCTTTACTTTTCTCAGCCATTAAAGCCCTTAATTCTTCAAGCGTTGGTTGCTTTACTTTTGTAACTTCATCTTTAGACGATTTCTTAACCAAGGCTTCTGTCTTTCCTGTTGCAACCTCAGGTACTATTGACACATTTAATACTTGTGCTAAAGCTTCTAAATTATTAGAAATACCTATAAGATTGACTATGATGTCTTGGATAATTTTATTTTTATTCATGACTTTATTCTCCTTTCTTTTTCTCATACAGACTTGCTTGATAAACTTTCTTCACACTTATTTACCTCTTCTTCAATTTTCATAATTCTTTGCGCCAACTTTTTAGCTACTACAGATATTGCTTGAAGAACTCCAATTAGCTCCGTAGACTTTTGATTCATATCCTCTTTACTCATTACCATCACCTCCTCATTTACTACAGATTTGAAACCTACAAGTGGGCAAAAATTTTTTTTCATGCCTTATTTCCCACTTACTACAGATGTCAGATTAAAGAGTGGGCAAAACTTTTTTTATTTCCTACCCTTCATCTATTACAGATGTGAAAAGTTGAAGTGGGCAAAAAAACCGTAGAAAAATTTATAAACTTCTCCACGGCTCTGATTTGCTATCTTTTATTATTGATAAAGTCTTTCAACTTGCTAATAATTTTATTTTTTCTATAAGATACAGTCTTTCTTGGTGTACCATATCGTTTTTCATATTCTCGCTCACTGATATTTTCAGTGAATAGATGTCCAATCATTTCTTTCTCAGATTCATCTAATATTTCAAGTGCTTGTCCTAAGAGTTCCAACATCTCTGTCTTTTCAAGAGCATCTACAAGTTCTTCTGCAAAATCAGGATTAACCCCAATGTGATGCTCTCCACCACCAGCAACTATAGATTCAAGTGAAGCAACCTTAATATGTTCTACCTTATCTAAATCTGATTTGGTACTGTTCTTATCTCTAATTACTGATTGTTCCCGTTTAATTTGTGCTTCTTCATTCCATACAGAATGCTTATACTCCCTAAAGATTTCCTCTGAAACCTCGTATTCCTTTCCATCTGCTCCTGTTAAATAATAGTGTTCATGTTTTTTATTCATTTTACTGTTCCTCCTTTAAATTTTAAAATCTTGAATTTTATATAGGTAATAGGAAAATATAGCTGTGATATAGTGAGTTATTTGAATAGATCTAAAATCTGTAATGTATATAAGTAATATCTGAATGTTGTTTTTATAGGTCTATCTGCTGAATTGGCATGTATAGGGGTGTCCCTATACACGTCTAAGAAATATAAATTTGTCTCTGTAAAAACTGCCTAATGTGTGGTGGTTTTATGAAAAAGGTAAAAAAAAATAGCCAGACAACTTCTGAAATCAATCAGCAGCTGTCCGGCTATTTGGTCACTCATAATGATGCCTTTGCTCGGTACATAATATATTGATATTTTCTTATAAAAAAAATAGCTAGATAACTACTTAAATAAAAGTAGCTATCCGGCTATTTGGTAACTCATAATTGGTCCCTTTGCTCGGTATAGATTACACTGCTATAGCATGTATTTGATCATGCTCCATATATAAATGAATAGTTCTTCCACACTTTTGGCACTTTATTTCTAATTCTGCTTTTTCTGCATGTACCATGTCCATTAGTCTTTTGTTAGTACAACATGGACATGGTATCTTCTCTGCTTTAATGCCTATTACCTTGTTTCTTTCTTTTTTTAATTGTAACAAATTGTTTTCTTCCATAAATTTGTGTACCCCCCAGGTAAATTATTTTATTTTATCTATTTTAGATTAATTTCAGTAAACTTTTATACAATTTTCTATTGTTAATTATTAACGTTTCTATTGACTATATTATTTCTATCTATTGTTTGCATTTAATAGACATTCCAAAAAAATATGCTTTTCATCGTGATTGATTATTATGTTATAAACAATATACGCTCACTTCTCCTCTCTATTTCCCATTCAAAATAGGTGATATAAACCTATTAACCGAAAGTATTTTATTTATTTTTACCAATGATGTATAAATATTCTTCTTTATGTTAATACTAATATATCATATTTTTTTACTGGGTACAATACCCTATTGAAATAATTTTAATGTTTTTCATTGACTATAAACAACGTATTATATATAATATATGTATAAGATAAAATGAGGAGGTGATACTGAAATGGATAATAAGAATGTTTTTAATAAAGAAAGTTTTGCCTTACTTCTTGAAAGAGCAAAAGGAGACAGGTCTATAAATCGATATGCTAACGAGACTGGAGTAAGTGCAGCACATATATCAAGGTTTTTAAGACAAATGATAGATGCACCTCCCACTCCGGAAACTATATCAAAATTAGCTTCAAAAGCTTATAATGAAGTTACATATCAAGATCTAATGGTTGCGGCTGGACATTTAGCAGAGCCGTATGACGATGCTATGGAAGTTAAAGAAGATTCTGTTTTTTTGGAAAGAGTTTCTATGATTAAAGATTCACCCATAAATCACAGAAATGAGATTATGTTTTTAGAAAAGAAATTTATGCAAATAATATTAGCAGATCTTTATAACAAACCATTTGCATGGAGCATAGAAAAATCTGAAAAATTACATAATGGTGAAAGAAGTTTCTATATACCAGATATGACCATTAATATAGACTATGATGGGTACAAGAAGTGGTATTTTGAATTTAAAGCTATATCAAATGATAGAGGTTTTACATCCTTTATGTTTTTTCAGCATCTTTATGGAATGATTGCTACAGCTGAACTTCTTCCAACTGATAAATTTACTATTGTTATTAATAATGAAAGAACTTTTGATTCTTTTTTCAAAAGACCACCCTTATCCTTAAGAGCAAACCTTTATGTGATGCTTATCGATTTGGAAAAAGGTGAAGTAGTAAAAGAAGAACAGCTCTGTAAATACTAAAAAAAGGTCATTACCAGCAGAAAATATTCTCTGCAAAGGTAATGCCCCTTTTATCTAGACTTC
>JBGUER010000080.1:0-14007 GCA_041821285.1 Clostridiaceae bacterium | reverse complement strand
GCTAAATATACAGATACATCTAAGGTCTCTAATTCATTAATTGCAAATGGGTGCATTATTGAAGGAGAGGTTAGTAATAGTATTATATTTAGGAGAGTTAAAGTGCAAAAGGGAGCAGTAATAAATAATAGTATTATTATGCAAAATGGTACTGTAAAGGAAAATGCTGTTTTAAATCATGTTATTATTGATAAGAATGTAATAATAGAAAAAGAAAAGGAACTAAAGGGTGATAAAGATTTCCCTTTAGTAATAGAAAAAAGACTGTTGTATTTAGAAAAATAAAGAGGTGTTTAAATGAAAGTTTTATTTGCTAGTGCAGAAGTATTTCCATTTATAAAAGTTGGAGGACTTGCTGATGTTGCATATGCGTTACCAAAGGCTTTAAATAATATTGGTATAGAAACTAGAGTTATATTACCAAAATATCAAGGGATACCTTGGGAATATAGAAGTCGAATGGAGTATTTAGGATATTTTTATGTTAAAGTTGGTTGGAGAAATCAGTATTGTGGACTTGAAAAACTAGAATTAGATGGGGTTACATTTTATTTTTTAGATAATGAGTATTATTTTAAAAGAGAAAATACTTATGGGTATTATGACGATGGAGAAAGATTTTCTTTCTTTTCTAATGCTGTTATTGAAGCTATATCTAATATAGAAGACTTTTATCCTGATGTAATACATGTTAATGACTGGCATACTGCCATTATTCCAATGCTCCTTCGGGAACAACATCACTCTTTAAGAAACATAAAAACTGTATTTACTATTCATAATTTAAAATATCAAGGAGTTTATGGTAAAGAAGCTTTAAACGAATTATTAGGTTTAGATGAATCTTTTTATAGGGAAGATTCTTTGAAATATTATGATGCAATATCATTTATGAAAGGTGGTATAGTATATTCAGATTTTGTAACAACTGTAAGTCCATCTTATGCTGAGGAAATTAAAACAGCTTATTATGGAGAGGGATTAAATGGTTTATTATGTGAAAAAGCATATAAATTAAAAGGAATAGTAAATGGAATAGATTATGATCTTTTTGATCCTTTGAAAGATAAAGATATTGATTTTAACTATGATAAGGATAGTATTTCAGAAAAAGTTAAAAACAAATTACAACTTCAAAAGGAATTAGGCCTTGAAGTAAATGAAAATATTCCTATGATAGGAATGGTTACAAGATTGGTTGATCAGAAAGGATTAGATCTTTTAGGACCGATACTACACCAGGTTTTAGGAAAAAAAGTTCAATTTGTAGCAGTAGGTACAGGAGAAAAAGTATACGAGGATATGCTAGGGTATTTTGATTGGTGTTATCCTAATAAAATGGCAGCTAAATTATATTATGATAGTAAATTAGCGCAAAAGGTATATGCAGCTTCTGATATGTATCTTATGCCATCTAAATTCGAACCTTGTGGTATTTCACAAATGATTGCGTTAAAATACGGATCACTACCAATAGTTCGAGAAACCGGAGGACTTAAAGATACAGTTATTCCATATAATAAATACTGTAAGACGGGTACAGGATTTACTTTTAAAAATTATAGTTTTGAAGATTTATTAGATGCAATATTAAGAGCTCTTCAGATTTATGAAAACAAAAAAGAATGGGATATATTGGTTAGAAACGCTATGAATGAAGACAATAGTTGGTTTAAGTCTGCTGAAGAATATAAAGCAATATATGAAAATATTTAATTAGAATGGTTGCATAACCCTTATTTAGTGTAATGTTTCAACTTTAAAAAGATGAAAACTAAATAATGGGATTATGCAATTTTTGGATTAACTTTACAAAAGATTAAATCTTATGTATTATATAAACAATAATGTTTTAGAGGAGATAACTATGATAATAAAAGATAAAGAAATTTTTAAAAATGAGTATAAAAAGAAATTATTGTCACTATTCACAGAAGATGTAGAAGAAGCTTCAATTGAACATAAATACTATGCACTTTGCTTTCTTGTAAAAGAATACACTTCTGAAAGTTGGCATAAAACAAATAAAGAATATAAAAAGAATGAAGTAAAGCAAGTTTATTATTTATCTTTAGAGTTTTTAATTGGAAGACTACTTGGCAATAATCTTTTATCACTAGGATTAAAAGATGTAGTTGAAGTTGGATTAAAAGAACTGGGGGTAGATTTAAATGAATTAGAAGAGGCTGAAGCAGATGCTGGTCTTGGAAATGGTGGATTAGGTAGATTGGCTGCATGTTTTCTAGATTCTATGGCATCGCTTCAAATACCCGGCCATGGTTGTGGGATAAGATATAAATATGGGTTATTCGAACAAAAGCTTGTTAGTGGATATCAGGTGGAGACACCAGATAATTGGCTTAAAGAAGGATATCCATGGGAAGTGAGAAAACAAAACAAAGCAGTTATAGTTAAATACAATGGTAGGGTTGAAACATTTTGCTGTAATGGTAAGCTTAAATTTGAACACAAAGACTATGAACCAGTAATTGCAGTTCCATACGATATTCCTGTTATTGGATATAATAATACTACTGTAAATACACTAAGACTTTGGAGTGCAGAAACACCAAATAAAGATTTTGATTTTTCAAGTTTCAGTAAAGGAGATTATTTAAAAGCTGTAGCAGAAAGGTCTAACGTTGAGTCAATAACTTCAGTTTTGTATCCAGATGATTCTAGGATAGAGGGTAAGATATTAAGATTAAAGCAAGAATATTTTTTAGTTAGTGCAGGAATTCAAAGCATAATAAGAAGGTATAAAAAATTAAACAAACCAATCCAAGAACTTCCAAATTATGTTGCTGTTCACATAAATGATACCCATCCTACTTTAGCAGTTCCAGAGCTTATGAGAATATTAATGGATGAAGAAGATTTAGAATGGATGGACGCTTTTGAAATAACAAAAAAAGTGATGGCATACACTAATCATACTATTTTATCTGAAGCTTTAGAAAAATGGCCTGTTGATATAATGAAATCACTTCTTCCAAGAATATATTTAATAATAGAAGAAATAAATAGAAGGTTTGTAGAAAAATTAAGAAGTTTGTATGGTGATGATGGAGAAAAAATAGACGCTATGGCCATAATTCAAAATAATATAGTGAATATGGCATATCTTACTATTGTAGGAAGCCACTCTGTTAATGGTGTTGCAAAGCTTCATACTGAGATATTAAAGAAACAAGAATTAAAGAATTTTTATGAATTATATCCAGAAAAATTTAATAATAAAACAAATGGGATAACCCATAGAAGATGGTTTGTTAACGCAAATCCAAAATTAACAGCTGCTGTTTGTGAAGTTATTGGAGATGAATGGATTAAAGAGCCTTTAAAATTAAATGCATTAAATACTTATGCGGAAGATAGTTCTTTTAAAGAAAAAGTAATGATAATAAAAAAAGATAATAAAATTGAATTATCTAATTTTTTGAAGTCAGAATATGGGTATAATATAGATCCAAATTCTATTTATGATATGCAACTTAAAAGACTTCATGAATATAAAAGGCAATTATTGAATCTAATACACATTATGTATTTATATAATAGGTTAAAAGAAGATAGTACCTTTGATATCCTGCCAAGAACTTTCTTCTTTGCAGCTAAGGCAGCTCCATCATATTACATGGCAAAGGATATAATTAAACTTATAAATAGTGCTGCAGAAGTTATCAATAATGATAAAAGTATAGGTGGAAGATTAAAAATATATTTTGTTCCAAATTATAAAGTATCTATGGCTGAGAAACTTATTCCAGCTGCTGATATTAGTGAACAAATATCAACTGCAACTAAAGAAGCTTCAGGAACTGGGAATATGAAATTTATGATGAATGGAGCTATAACTATAGCTACTTTAGATGGAGCAAACATAGAAATAAAGGATGCAGTAGGAGAAGAAAATATAGTTTTATTTGGATTAAAGGATTATGAAGTATTAAATTATTATAAAAATGGTGGCTATGTTTCAAGGGAAATATACGAAAATAATGAAGAGGTACGAAGGGTAATAGATAATGTAACTAGAGGTGTTTATCCAATTACAGGGAATGAAAAAGATAGTTTTTATAATGCATTAATTACAAATAATGATCATTATTTTGTGTTAAAAGATTTTGAGTCTTATAAAGTAGCTCAGGAAATGGTAAATAATTTATATAAAGACAAAGATAAATGGGCAACAATGGCAATAAAAAATATAGCTAATTCAGGTATATTTTCTTCTGATAATACTATATTAAGATACTCAGAGGAAATATGGAACACAAAAAAATCTCCTATTAAATAAAGAGGTATTATTATGGATTTGTTTAGTTTTTCAAAAGTAAACACAAAAAAACAACCCTTGGCTGAACGGATGAGACCTAAGAATTTAGAAGAATTTATTGGGCAAAAACATATATTAGGACAGGGTAAAATTCTTAGAAATTTAATAAAAAATGATAGATTGACTTCTATTATTCTTTATGGACCACCGGGAATAGGAAAAACATCTTTAGCGTACATTATATCTAAAGAAACCAGTTCAAATTTTGTAAAATTAAATGCAACAATAATTGGTGTTAAAGATATAAGAGAGTATATAAAAAGAGCTGAAGACGACATGAAAATGTATTCTAAGAAGACTATATTTTTTATAGATGAAATTCATTCCTTAAAAAAAGGAGCACCACAAGATGTTTTACTTGAAGCATTAGAAAAAGGTTATGTTATAATCGTTGGTGCAACTACTGAAAACCCATATTTTGAATTAAATGGCGCATTGCTTAGCAGATCTAAAGTATTTGAGCTTAAGCCATTAAATGATGAAGAAATATGTTTAATGTTAGATAGAGTAATAAAAGATTCAAATAGAGGATTTGGGGACCTTCCTATTAAAATAGATAGGGAGGCTCTAAGTTTTATTGCAAATTTATCTATGGGAGATCTAAGATATTCTATTAACACTTTAGAATTATTAGTTTTATCTTGTTCTAAAAATCAACAGGGCGAAATAGTTATAACAAAAAAATATATTGAGGAAAATTACAATTCAAATAAAGTTGTCTATGATTCTAGTGGAGATAATCATTATGATATTATATCGGCTTTTATTAAAAGTATAAGGGGCTCTGATGCAAATGCAGCGCTTTATTGGTTTGCTAGAATGATTTTGGGAGGAGAAGATTTTAAATTTATAGCAAGAAGACTTATTATTTTGGCTTCTGAGGATATAGGTATGGAAGATCCTAATGCATTAACTGTAGCAGTTTCTGCTTATAATGCTTTGATGATGGTTGGAATGCCAGAAGCTAGACTTAATTTGGGCGAAGCTATAATATATTTAGCTAATGCACCTAAATCAAATAGCGTCATTCAAGCGGTGGATGCTGCTATAAAAGATGCTAAAGAAAATCAATATTCTGTACCTAATTACTTAAGGGATACTCATTATAGTGGGGCAAGAGCTTTAGGAAGGGGGGGGTATAAAAACCCTCATTTTACTGTAGAAGCAAAAGAACAGAAATATTTTCCAGAGGAAATGGAGGATAAAGAATATTATAGTTGACAAACTTAGTCGGATTTGATATTATAATTTTGATGATTTAATTAATATATCAATTGGGTTTTATATAAGGAAGTGATTTAGTGAAACTTACAACTAAAGGTAAATATGGAGTAAAAGCTATGGTGGATTTAGCTATTAATTATGGTGATAAACCTGTCTCTATAAAAAATATATCTGAAAGACAAAACATTTCAGTATATTATTTAGAACAGTTATTTTCCCCTTTAAGAAAAGCTAAACTTATTATTAGTGTCAGAGGTGCTCAAGGCGGATATATACTAAGTAAAAAACCTGATGATATAACTATATCGGAAATAATGGATGTATTAGAAGGACCTGTAGAAATAGCTACATGTTTAAATGATTCATCATGTAATAATATAGATTGTTGTGCCACAAGGCTTCTATGGTTTAATATTAAAAAAAGTATAGAGGAAGTAACTCAAAACACAACACTTGGAGATATAGTGAATAACTATAATCAATTAAACGGTGACAGGAGTGGAAATTAAAATGGATAAATATGTTTATATGGATTATGCAGCTACAACCTTTACAAAAAAAGAAGTGTTGAATGATATGTTGCCATATTATAGCGAGTTTTATGGTAATCCATCTTCGATATATTCTCTTTCTCATGAAACACAAAAGGCTATAGATATGTCAAGAGAAAAAGTTGCAAATGTAATAAAAGCAGAAAAAGAAGAGATTTATTTTACAGGTGGAGGTTCCGAAGCTGATAATTGGGCTATAAAAGGAGTTGCTTTTGCAAATCTAAAAAAGGGGAACCATATTATAACTAGCAAAATAGAACATCATGCTGTTTTGCATACTTGTAAATTTTTAGAGAAAAACGGGTTTGATGTTACATATTTAGATGTGGATGAACAGGGATTAATAAATATAGATGATTTAAAAAAAGCAATAAAGAAAACTACCGTATTAGTTTCTATAATGTTTGCAAATAATGAGATAGGAACAATAGAACCAATAAAAGAAATAGGAGAAATTTGCAAAGAAAATAAAATATATTTTCATACAGATGCAGTTCAAGCAGTAGGACATTTGGATGTAGATGTTAAAGCGATGAATATAGATTTATTATCCATGGCTGGTCATAAGTTTTATGGACCTAAAGGAGTAGGCGCTTTATATATAAAAAAGGGAGTCAAAATAGAAAATCTTATCCACGGTGGGGGACAAGAAAAAAGCAAGAGAGCAGGTACTGAGAATATACCTGGAATAGTTGGTCTTGGAAAAGCAATTGAATTAGCTAATGAAACACTTAGCGAAGAAAGTGTAAGATTAACTAAATTAAGAGATAAATTAATAGATGGTTTATTAAAAATTCCATACTCTAGACTAAATGGACCAGTGGGAGAAAAACGACTTCCTAATAACGTTAATATTTGTTTTAGATTTATAGAAGGTGAAGGTATATTATTGCTTCTTGATAGTTATAAAATAGCAGCTTCAAGTGGAAGTGCTTGCACGTCTGGTTCATTAGATCCATCACATGTTTTGCTAGCTATTGGTTTGATACATGAAATAGCTCATGGCTCGTTAAGACTTACAATAGGAGATGAAACTACAGAAGAAGATGTGGATTATGTACTAGATGTCGTTCCAAAGGTAATTGAAAGATTGAGACTAATGTCTCCTTTATGGGATGATTTCATAAAAGAAGGGGGAAAATAACATGATGTATAGTGAAAAGGTAATGGATCATTTTATGAATCCAAGAAATGTAGGAGAAATTGAAAATGCTGATGGTGTTGGTGAAGTTGGTAATCCTAAATGCGGTGATATAATGAAAATATATTTAAAGGTAGATAGCGGTAAAATTATTGATGCTAAGTTTAAGACTTTTGGATGTGGTTCTGCTATTGCATCTTCTAGTATGGCAACGGAACTTATTAAAGGGAAGAGTTTAGATGAAGCTTGGGAACTTACAAATAAAGCAGTTGCGGAAGCACTAGACGGACTTCCACCAGTTAAAATGCATTGTTCTGTTTTAGCTGAAGAAGGAATACATAAAGCAATAAATGATTATAGAGTTAAAAATGGAATGGAAGCACTTGAGACAAAAAATCATTCCCATGATATACATGAAAGTGTTCATGGCGAAAATTAATATTTAGTTGACAGTATAAGTTTTTTTAAATATAATTTTACTATAGTAGGAGTTAATATAGTAAAATTATGATTAGGGTGATACTACGAAGACTTTCGTCCCTTTGGAGATGAAAGTCTTTATATATATTTTAAGGAGGATTAGTATGGTTAATACTGGACTTAATGAACTTAGGGAATCATATTTAAAATTTTTCGAGGAAAAAAAACATTTAAGACTAAAAAGTTTTTCTCTTGTACCAAAAAATGATAAAAGTCTTTTACTAATAAATGCAGGAATGGCACCTTTAAAGCCTTATTTTACAGGCCTTCAAACACCACCTTCAAAACGAGTTACGACATGTCAAAAATGTATAAGAACTGGAGATATAGAAAACGTTGGACTAACATCAAGACATGGAACTTTTTTTGAGATGTTGGGTAATTTTTCTTTTGGAGATTATTTTAAAGAAGAAGCTATTACTTGGGGATATGAATATATAACTGATGTAATAAAGCTTCCTAAAGAAAAATTATTTGTAACTATATATTTAGATGATGATGAAGCTTATGATATTTGGGCTAATAAAGTTAAATTTGATAAAAATAAAATATTCAGACTCGGAAAGGAAGATAATTTTTGGGAACATGGGGTAGGACCTTGTGGACCTTGTTCTGAAATTCATTTCGATAGAGGAGAGGGCGCTATAAATTCAAAAGAAGAATTTATTAAAGCACAAGATGAAGACAGAATAGTTGAGTTTTGGAATTTAGTGTTTACTCAATATGATAAAGATGAGCAGGGAAATTATAATAAATTGAAATTTCCAAATATAGATACAGGTATGGGACTTGAAAGACTTGCAACTATAGTTCAAGGAAAGGATAGCATATTTGAAATAGATACAATAGAGAAGATATTAGTTAAAGTTTCTAATTTGGCTAATATAAAATATGGAGAAGATTCTAAAAAAGACATATCTATTAGAATTATAACAGACCATGTACGAAGTTTAACATTTATGATAGCAGATGGAGTACTACCTTCAAATGAAGGAAGAGGTTATGTTTTAAGAAGGTTACTTAGAAGAGCATTAAGACATGGAAGATTACTTGGAATAAAGGGAAACTTTTTAAATGAAATATGTGAAGTGGTAATTGATAATTCTAAAAATCATTATAATGAACTTGAAGAAAAGCAAGATTATATATATAAAATTGTTGGATTAGAAGAAGAAAAATTTAATGAGACGATAGATAATGGTCTTCAAATATTAAAAGAGTATATGAAAAAAATACAAACTGAAAAATCAGATCAATTAGACCCAGAAAAAGCGTTTAAACTTTATGATACTTATGGCTTTCCAGTAGAACTAACTCTTGAAATATTAAATGAAAACAATATGAAATTAGACATAGAAGAATTTAACAAAGAGATGGAAGTTCAAAGACAAAGGGCTAGAAATGCTAGAAGTAAAAGCACTTATATGGGTACCGATATAACTATTTTAGATAAAATTTCAGAGGATATTAATACTGAATTTGTTGGGTATAAAAAACTTGAATCGAAATCTAAAATTAGTTTAATTATTAAAGATGATAATTATGTAGAGGAAGCTAATGTAGGTGATACAGCTATAATATTTACTGAAAATACTCCATTTTATGCTGAAATGGGTGGGCAAATAGGAGATAAAGGTATAATTTTTTCGGAAGATGGCAAAGCTAAGGTAGTAGATTGTAAAAAAAATGTTGGTGGAAAGATATTTCATGTAGTTGAAGTAATGGATGGTTCTTTAGAAGTTGGTGATGAAATAAATCTTGTAGTTGATAAGGTATTGAGAAATAATATTTGCAAAAACCATACAGCTACTCATATGCTTCAAAAGGCATTAATAGAAGTTTTGGGAAATCATATTCATCAATCTGGTTCTTACGTTGACCAGGAAAGATTGAGATTTGATTTTACACATTTTGCTCCGATAACTAAAGAGGAAATAACAAAAATTCAATTTATAGTGAATAAAAATGTAATGAAAGCAAATGATGTTGTTACTGATGAAATGAATTTGGAACAAGCTAAAAAATCTGGAGCAGTTGCATTATTTGATAATAAGTACAAGGACAATGTGCGAGTAGTTTCAGTAGGAGAGTATAGTAAAGAACTTTGTGGTGGAACACATGTTAAAAATTCTGGAGAAATAGGTATGTTTAAAATTATATCTGAAACTGGGATAGCATCTGGAGTAAGAAGGATAGAGGCTATTACTGGAATCAATGCATTGAAGGATGTTTTGGAAAAAGAAGATATTTTAAAAAGTTTAGAAAATTCATTTAAATGTAAGGATAAAGAGATTGTAGAAAAGTTGGATCATTTAAATAAGACTTTGAAAGAAAAAGAAAAAGAAATAGAAAATTATAAAATAAAGCTTTCAAAAGGTGAAGAAGAAAATATTGCAAATAACATATCTGTTATTAAAGGAATAAATGTTGCAAGTGGGATATTAAAAGATACAGACCCGAATACTATGAGAAGTTTAGCTGATAAAATAAAAGTTAAAATAAAAGAAGGCGTAGTAGTTTTGGGAAGTGTCAAGGAAGGAAAAGTATATTTCCTATCTATGGCTACTAAAGATGCAACAAACAAAGGTGTTCACTGTGGTAAAATTGTTAAAAAAGCAGCTATTGTTGCTGGAGGAAATGGCGGAGGAAGACCAGATATGGCGCAAGCTGGAGGTAAAAATCCAGAAAAAATAGAAGAAGCGATGAATAAAGCAATAAATACATTAGAATCATTAATTAAATAAATATTTTTAATATTATAGTATACAATTATGGAAAAGTAATATATAATTTATATATATCCTATTATCGGTGTAAAGGGGTGAAGGGATAATGAGTAGCAATGATGAAACTTTAAAATTTAATATTCAAAAGGACAATAAGGATTTAACTAAAAAGATATTAACTGATGTATATGAGGCTCTTATAAAAAAAGGCTACAATCCTGTAGATCAACTTGTAGGTTATATAATATCAGGAGACCCTACATACATAACCAATTATAATGGAGCCAGGACTTTAGTTAGAAAGCTTGAAAGAGATGAAATATTAGAAGAGGTTATAAAATATTATTTAGATATTAAATAAAATGCCCTTTTGGGCATTTTATTTTAGTTAAAGGATACAATGAGGAGACATATAATGAGAATATTAGGTTTAGATTTAGGGGACAGAACTATAGGAATTGCAGTAAGTGATCCTTTAGGGATAACAGCTCAAGGAATTACTACTATAAGAAGAAAAAGTATAGAATTTGATATAGATTCAATAAAGAAAATATGTGATGAATATAGTGTTGAAAGTTTTATACTAGGCTTACCTAAGAACATGAATGGAACTATAGGACCACAAAGCGAAAAGGTAATGGAATTTGCTAAAATATTAGAAAAAGAGATAGGCTTAGAAGTGAAATTTTGGGATGAAAGATTAACTACTGTGGCAGCACATAAATCTATGATAGAGGGAAATTTATCAAGAGCAAAAAGAAAAAAAATTGTGGATAAAATAGCAGCTATTTATATTTTGCAAGGATACTTAGATAGTTTGTAATTGAAAATATAGGAGGATTAACTATGGAAAATGGTTTTGAAGATAAAATTATAACATTAACAGATGAGGATGGAAATGAGGTAGATTTTGAATTAATCGCAAAATTAGATTTAGAAGATGAAGAATACGCCGTTGTTGTTCCATTAGATGAAGATACAGATGAGGCTATTGCACTTAAAATTGATAAAGATGAAGATGGAGAAATGGAATTTTCAACAGTAGAGGATGAAGAAATACTAAATATGATAAGTGAAGCATATGAAATACTTGTAGGTGAAAATGCTATAAATTGACAAGAAGAATAATAAAGACTACACTAAGACTGAGTTTCGAAAAACAATTATTAATAAATAATAGAAGGAAGGGTTTATATGTCAAATTTATCTTCGAAACAAATTGAAAATATTAAGGGAAAGATAAAATCAGCAGGATATAAACTTACACTTCAGCGAAGATCAGTACTTGATACTATGATTCTTCATGAAGGCAAACATTTAACTATTGAAGAACTTTATGATATAGTTAAGGAAGGTTGTCCTGAAATTGGCCTTGCAACAGTTTACAGGACCATGCAGCTTTTAGAAGACATTTCAGTAGTTAGCAAGTTGAATTTAAATGATGGATGTTTAAGATATGAATTAGTGCATGAGGGCGAGTACCATCATCATCATCATCTTATTTGCACTAAGTGTGGAAAAGTAATAGAGGTGGAGGGAGATTTATTAGAGCCTCTTGAAACTAGTATTCAAAACAAGTATGATTTCAAAATAATAAATCATTCAGTTAAGTTTTATGGCTTATGTAGTGAATGTATTAAAAAATAGAGTTTAATAGTGATTTGCGGATTATAAAAAAAATTCAATTATAGAAATCTACTTTATAAAAGGAGGAGGGCAGTTTTTTGAAAAAACTAAAAAACAATATTAAGATAATTCCTTTAGGAGGACTAGGGGAAATCGGAAAGAATTTCACTGTGATAGAATACAAAGAAGATATTATTGTAATAGATTGTGGATCATCCTTTCCAGATGACGAAATGTTTGGTATTGATATAGTAATACCAGATATAAATTATTTATTAAAAAACAAAGACAAGGTACGTGGAATTTTTTTAACTCACGGACATGAAGATCATATAGGTGCACTTCCATATGTGTTAAAACAAATAAATCTACCTATTTATGGAACTAAATTAACTTTAGGAATAGTGGAAACAAAGCTTAAGGAACATAATTTAGTAGGTTCTACAGAACTTATAACAGTTAATTATAAAGATAAAATTAAATTAAATAGTTTGACTGTAGAATATATTAAAACAAGCCACAGCATAGCAGATGCAGCTGCTATAGCTATCCATACTCCATTAGGTGTAGTATTCCATACAGGTGATTTTAAAATTGATTTCACGCCAATTGATGGATGCGTTGCTGATTTTGCTAGATTTGCGGAACTTGGCAAAAAAGGTGTTCTTGTTATGATGGCAGATAGTACAAATGTAGAAAGACCAGGATATACAATGTCTGAAAAAACTGTTGGTGAAAGTTTAGAAAGAATATTTTCAGGGGCAGAAGGAAGGATAATAGTAGCTACATTTGCATCTAATGTACATAGAGTTCAGCAAGTAATAACTGCAGCAGAAAAATATAATAGAAAAGTTGCAGTAACAGGACGAAGTATGGAAAGGATAGCAGAGGTTGCAGCGGACCTTGGATATTTAAAATACGAAAAAGAAACATTAGTAAATATAGATGATTTAAAAAATTATCCTAATGAAAGAGTTGTTATTATAACCACAGGAAGCCAAGGAGAACCTATGGCTGCGTTATCAAGAATGGCAGCTCAAGAACATAGAAAAATAAAAATCATTAAAGGTGATATGGTTATAATATCAGCATCACCAATACCTGGTAATGAAAAACTTATTTCCAAGGTAATAAATCAATTGTTTAAAATCGGAGCCGAGGTTGTATATAAATCTTTAGAAGATATACATGTTTCAGGGCATGCTTGTCAAGAAGAATTAAAACTTATGCATACTTTAATTAAACCTAAGTTTTTTATTCCTGTTCATGGTGAATATAGAATGTTAAAGCAACATGCTGAACTTGCTGAAAAGCTTGGTATGAATCCTGAAAATATTGTTATACCTGAAACTGGTTCAGTTATAGAAGTTTCAAGAAATGCTATAGGAGTAACAGGTACTGTACCATCAGGTCAGATTTTTGTTGATGGACTAGGTGTTGGAGATGTTGGAAATATAGTATTAAGAGATAGAAAGCATTTATCTGAAGATGGAATTTTGACCGTTGTAGTTACAATGGAAAAAGAATCTGGAAATGTTGTGTCTGGTCCAGATATCATATCAAGAGGATTTGTTTATGTAAGAGACTCAGAAGATTTAATGGAAGAAGTAAGAAATGTAGTGAAAAATGTTTTGATAGAATGTGAAAGAAAGCACATAAAGGAATGGTCTAGCATTAAAGCCAATATAAGGGATTCTTTAAGACAATTTATTTATGAAAAAACTAAGAGAAGACCGATGATTTTGCCAATAATAATGGAAATATAAATAAATAACTTTTAACAGTAAAAAATTTGACTTTTTTATTACATAATATTAGAATAAGAAGGTAAACTTGAATTGGATACTTATGTGTCCAATTTTTTATGTGATTTAAGAAATTGCAAAGATGTAAAATTTGTAATTTCTTTGATTTATAATC
>JBGUER010000079.1:0-14291 GCA_041821285.1 Clostridiaceae bacterium | reverse complement strand
TAATTTTAACTAATACATTATGTACAGGCAAAGGCGTCTGAAAATAAGATATTTTTATCTTATTTTCTGACGTCTTTTTGTTATGCAAGAAGAAAAATATAAAAAGAGAGGTTTTGACATGAATAATATAAATATGCCAGATACAAGCTTTATGATTATTTCAACAGTGTTAGTTATGCTAATGACTCCGGGACTAGCTTTATTTTATGGGGGAATGGTTCGAAAAAAGAATGTGTTAAACACAATGGCTAATAGTTATGCTGCTATTGTGTTAGTATCAGTTCAGTGGATATTAATAGGATATACTCTATGTTTTGGTGACGATATTGGTGGATTTATAGGAAACTTTCAATGGCTAGGAATTAAGGGGGTTGGTTTCGCACCAAACGCTAATTATGCAGCTACTATTCCTCAACAAATGTTTATGTTATTTCAACTTATGTTTGCAATAATAACACCGGCTTTAATATCTGGAGCAGTAGCAGAAAGAATGAAATTTTCAGCTTTTGTAGTATTTATATTATTTTGGACAACCTTAGTTTATGATCCAATAGCACATTGGATGTGGGGAACTGGAGGTTTTATAAAAAACATGGGAGCATTGGATTTTGCAGGGGGAAATGTAGTCCATATTAGTTCTGGTGTTTCAGCTCTAGTTGCGGCAATTATGCTAGGAAAGAGAAAAAAAATAAAAACAGCTATTCCACATAATATTCCTATGACTCTTTTAGGAACAGGACTTCTTTGGGTTGGATGGATAGGTTTTAATGCAGGAAGTGCATTAGCTTTAAACGGCATAGCTTTAAATGCATTTATAACTACTAATACATCAGCTGCAGCAGGCGCAATAGCTTGGAGTGTATGCGAATTAATAAACAGAGGGAAAGTTACATGTTTAGGTATTGCAAGTGGTTTAGTTGTAGGACTTGTAGCGATAACTCCAGGAGCTGGATTTGTTACACCGATGGCTTCATTAGCAATAGGCGCAATAGGTGGAGTCATATGTTTCTTTGCAGTAACAGTAGTTAAACAGAAATTAAAATATGATGATGCTTTAGATGCCTTTGGTTGTCACGGTGTTGGAGGTATATGGGGAGGTATTGCAACAGGAATATTTGCAACAAAAACTATAAACCCAGATGGTGCAAATGGTTTATTATATGGCAATCCAAAACTTGTGTTGATTCAGCTTATTGCTATAATAGTTACTATTATATTTTCAGCAGTAATGACATTCTTGATATTAAAAGTAATTGGGAGATTTATGGAGTTAAGAGTGAGCAGCGTGGAAGAACAAACAGGATTAGATGTTTCTTTGCATGATGAAGAGGCCTATGGAAGTTTCAATATGTAATTATTATTGTCCATATGTTACAATTATAGAATAACTATAAGGAGTGATGTGTATGAATGAAAAGATAAGCAAAATTGATATTATTACTTCAGCAAGTAAATTTGATGAGTTAAAGGATGCATTAAATGAAATTGGAATTACAGGCATGACAGTTTCTAATGTTTTAGGGTGCGGATTACAAAAAGGTCATAAAGAATATTATCGAGGAACAGCTGTAGATATTAATTTATTACCAAAAGTAAAGGTGGAAATAGTTGTTTGTGAAGTACCAGTTGATCTTGTTGTGGAAACTGCAAAAAAAGTATTGCAAACGGGCAACATGGGCGATGGGAAAATATTTGTCTATGATGTAGTTAATGTTGTACGAATAAGTAATGGAGCAGAAGGGAAAGATGCTCTAAAATATGATAAATAAATATAATAAATGTTCCAAATTAGAGATAAAATCTTTAGTTTGGTTTTTTTTATTTTTATATAAATAATATTATGATATACTTACATATAATGGCTTTATTAATATGATATCTATAGGGGAAAAATATTAAAATAAGAGAGAGACTTTATTATGGAAAATAAAATTAAAAGTGTAATTTGGATAATAAATTATATAATTTTAACTTTAGTCATGATAGCCAGTGCTGTTTTGAATATAAATCATTCTGTGATAATAATATTTATATATTTGATAATATTATCTTCTTATACTGTTAAGACTTATTTTGTTTATAATAATTACAATAAAAAAGGCTATTTTATTTATATTATAATATTAACTTATATTATAGAAATTCTATTAACTTTAGTTTTGCAAAATTATGACTCTTATTTTTTATCTTTTATAGTGTTGTGTTTAATAGTGGAGGATGTAACTCTTAATTTAAATAAAAAAGCATCTTTATTAACAACTATTTCTATATATATAATATCATGCACTATTCTATATTTAAAATTTAATAAGGATAAACCTATATTAGTAACAAGTATGCTTTTATTTGTTTTAATTTATTTAGTAATATATATAATATTCTTTTTAATTAATTATTTATTCAAACAAAACAGGATAATAGAAAAATCTTTAAAGGATATAACCGTTAAAAATTTAGAAAAGGATATTCTATATAAAAATTTAAAGGAAGCTTATAATAAGGTTGAATTTATAACAGCTCTAAGAGAAAGAAATAAAATAGCTGCAGAGATTCATGACACAGTAGGACATACTTTAACTACTGTACTTGTTGAATTAGAGGCATCTAAGCGTTTAATGAATAAGGATAAGGACAGGTCATTAGAAAAATTAAATTTAGCTCAAGGACAAGTTAGAAAAGGATTAAATGATATAAGAAGCTCAGTTAGAATTTTGGAAAAGGGTGAGGATGTTTTAGACTTTTATGCATCGCTAGAGGCCTTTATAGAAGATACTGAAAAACATTCAGATATTGTTATAAAAAAAGAGATAGACAAAACAATAACCATTTATAAAAAAGCTCAAGATGTGGTATTTTCTTCTCTTATGGAGGGGATATCTAATGGAATTCGTCATGGGAATAGTACAGTTTTTATATTTAAATTATACAAAGAAAATGATAACATATGTTTTTCTCTTGAAGATAACGGAGCAGGTTCTTCGGTTATTTGTCCAGGTTTTGGGCTAAGAGCAATGAAAAATAGAGTAGAAGAGATAAAGGGAATATTTGATGTAAGTTCAAAAGAGCTAGAGGGTTTTGGTATTTATATAAAATTACCGATAAATATAGATTAAGAGGTGTTAAATGAATAAAATAAAAGTTCTAATAGTGGATGACCAGACTTTAATGAGGGACGGACTTAAAACTATAATAGATTTAGAAGACAATATGCAGGTTATTGGAACAGGGAAAAATGGACAAGAAGCAATAGAATTTTGTAAAAATAATAAGCCTGATTTAATCCTTATGGATATAAGAATGCCTGGTATGGACGGTGTTGAGGCTACAAAAATAATAAAAATTTTATATCCTGAAATAGTTATTTTAATCTTAACTACTTTTAATGATGATGATTATATAATAGATGCACTAACCTATGGAGCAACTGGATACCTTTTAAAGGATATTGAAGGAGATAAATTAATAAAAGCTATAGAGGATGGGTACAAGGGCTGCTTTATGTTACCTTCTGAGGTAGCAATAAAAATAGCTAAAAAACTATCTAAAAATTCTGTTGTAAGTTTAGAGGATAAAAGAAGTTTAGTGGACTTTTCGGAAAGGGAAATAGAAATAGCAAAAATGTTAGCACTTGGTTTTAATAACAAACAAATATCCTCATCACTATATATTTCAGAAGGTACAGTAAAAAATTATATTAGTAGTATATATTCAAAACTTGGTACCTCTGACAGAATGGCAGCAGCTTTAACTATAAAAAAAGCTTTAAAGATGTAAAAAAACACCCCAGTCATGATATTTTGTGACTGGGGTAACTGTTTTATTACTGCTAAATTTAGTAAAGTAAATATTGTAGAGAAACTTAATTTTAATCATACAAAATCTCCGGCTTTATGGAGTTTTGGAGGACTAAAAATTTTAGTTGATCTAAATATTTAGTAAATATTGTAGAGAAACTTAAAAGGAAGGGATTGAGTAAATGAAGGCATTTTCACCATTTTTGTATAGTAAAAGAAATAAGAGAAAAGTATTTGCATCTTTAAATGCAGTAATTATAGCTGTCTCATTTTTATTTGTACTATATGCATTTATGCAAAGTATGATATTTTTTCAAGAAAGAAAATTTTTATATCTTTACGATAATATAGCATCAGTATCAACCTATGGAGCGAATCCAATAGAAAAAGAGATAATAGAAAAAATTAAAGAAAATGAAAATGTAGAGACTGTTATTCCTGCAAATCGAAATTTTAGTATTTATTATAAAATACCTGGAATTATTGATACATCGCTTGCAATTCCTATATTAGAACAGGACAGAGATTATTTTATGGATAAATTAAATATTAAAGTTCTAGAAGGGAGATTGCCTAAGGAAGGATTAATGGAAATAGCTATAAATAAGGATATAGCTATAAATAGAAAATTAATATTGGGGGATAAGGTAGGAGATTCTGTAAATAAACTTGATAATATACCGGGTGAATATGAAATAGTAGGTATATTAGATGATGTAGCTGTAACATCTATAATGTCGGTTAATGATAGGAACATGCCAAATTATAAGAATAGGGAAGAGCTATTAACAAGAGGATTTTATGTATTTCCTAAAGAGGATAAGAAAGAGGCTATGGATAAATATATATCTTCTTTAGAAAAAGATAAAGTGTCTATAACAACAAAAGAAATTGCTGTTGATTATTTTAATAAATCAGCATCTTCTACAAAGGTTATAGACGTAATAGCAATACTTTCTATAGTGGTTATGGTATTAACAGTGGGAAGTTCAAAATATGCTCAGTATCTAAATCGAAAAGAAGAACTAGGAGTTTTAAATGCTCTAGGTTTTAACAAAAGTCAAATTTTAAAAAGAGCTTTTAATGAAGTTGTTATAGTTAATTTATTTGGATATATATTAGGTATAGTTTTAGGAATTATTTTATCTTACTTATTAGCTAAAGGGTTATGGGAATCTTGTGGAGTTAAAGGATTTTTATATACCGGAAAAGGTATTGTAATAGCTTCATTTATACCACTATTCACTATTTTATTTAGCATAATACCTATAAACATGATGATAAATAAATTAGATCCGATAAAAATGATTGAAAAAAATTAGGAGGATATGAGATGTTTAAAATAGAAAATGTAAATTTAATTTATGATATGGGAAAAGAAGTTCAAACTTATGCATTAAAGGATATTAATTTAACACTTCAAGAAAATAAGATGATTGGAATAATGGGACCATCAGGAAGTGGGAAAAGTTCGCTTTTATATGTAATGGCAGGACTAAAAAAGCAAACATCAGGGAAAGTTCACTATGATGAAATGGATTTTAATAAATTATCTGCTAAAAAAGCTGCCAATTTAAGATTAAATCAGTTTGGTTTTATATTTCAACGACATTTTTTAATAGATTATATGACAGTTTTAGAAAATGTATTAACTCCAATAAATAGTGATAGTAAGGAAGATAAGGTTAAAGCTTTAGAGCTATTAAATATGTTAAAAATAGGGCATCTATCAAATAAAAAACCTTATCAACTTTCAGGAGGTCAAAGACAAAGAGTTTCAATAGCAAGAGCTTTGATTAATGATCCTAAAGTTGTATTTGCAGATGAATTAACAGCAGCACTAGACCATGAAAGTGCAAAAGAAGTAATGGACTTTTTAAATGAATATAAGAAAAAAGCCTTAATTATTATAGTAACTCACGATCCATCTATCTTAGAAAATGCTGATAGTATAATAAATATTCGAGATGGAGAAATAACAAGTATAGATAAGTTAAAAGGGGTGGTGTAATGAAACCATTAGCTAGTTTTACCTATATAAAAAGCAATAAAAAAAAGGTTCTTCCAAGCTTTGTTTGTACTATAGCCAGTGTTTTTTTAATATATATATTTGGGTTGTTATTATATGGTTCCTTTGATGATTTTAATAAACTAAGCATTAATTTATTGGATAAATGTACATTTATTTATTCAAATAGTATAGATAAACCATTAAGTGATAATATAAATGATAATATAAATGATGATGAAAATATTAAAGACGTTGTTCCTATGCTTGGAATGAATAATAGCTTTAATTATAGTGCGGTTTTTGGAAATTCAGGGAGCAGTTCCTTTATTATGTATTCGGAGGACGTAGAGCGGGGATTAAAAAATTTAGATATAGAACTAGTTCAAGGCAATATTCCAGAAAATAATAAAAGCGAAATAATACTACCAGAGGAAATGGCAAAGCAATATAAATTAAAAATCGGAGACTATATAGATAATGATACAAGTAAGTCTATAAAGGTGAATAAAACTTATAAATTAGTTGGAATAACAAGGGGAGATTCTTGGCTTCCAATAGTATGTGATGTAGGAGATATAACAAGGGAAGATGCTTTAAAATATGGAATGATATTATTTTTTAAGAATAATAACAATAAAGATATAAACAAAAAATTAAGTAACTTAAATGACAAAAATATTGTAATTCAAGAATATGAAACAACAAAAGACATGATGGGTCAAGCAATAGCAAGTATGAATTTTTTATATGTATCTTTAGATATTGTTATAATATTTGTTTTAAGTGTATCTTTAAGCAATTTAAATTATATAGTTTTCTTAAATAGAAGAAATGAATTTGCTGTGTTAAAAACTATTGGAACATCAAAATATAAATTAAAAGGGAAACTTTTCAAAGAAAATTTACTTGTTTGCTTTGCTGGATTTATATTTGGAATAGTTCTAACTATGGGTATAACGGAAATATTAAATATAGTAGTCTGGGAACCTAATGGACAGCACATTGCTATATTTAGAATATCTTCAATTTTAGTTGCTTTAATAGTACCGATTTCAGTTTCTTTATTATCCATGGCATCTTCTTTAAGGGAATTCAATAAATTAGATATTGATAGTTTAAACAGCTAAATAAATAAATTTAAAAATATATACTATTTTTTAAAAGATACCTTGACAGGCGAGGTATCTTTGCATATAATATAAGTAAGAACATGAAGTAAGTGAAAAGAGAGGTGAGTTTATGTCTATAACTTCAGATATAATAAGAGGGCATACAGAAACAATAATATTATCCCATTTAACTATTAAAGATAGCTATGGCTATGAGATAAATAAGGCAATACAAGAAAAAACAGATAACCAATATGAATTAAAAGAAGCAACTTTATATTCTACTTTTAGAAGGCTTGAGCAAGGGTCGCTGATAACATCTTATTGGGGAGATGAGAACACAGGTGCTAGAAGAAGATATTATTCTATAACAACACTGGGAAGAGCAGCACTTAAAAAGAATATATCAGATTGGCAGGAAGCAAAGGATATAATTGATAAATTAATAAGTGGAGGTTATGAAAATGCATGAAAAATTAAGAAAAAAAGTAGATGAATTATTTGTAAATGCGCCAAATACTAAAAGAGCTAGTGACTTAAAAGAAGAAATTATGGGAAATTTAATAGATAGGTACAACGACAATATAGCGTTTGGAAAAACAGAGGAAGAAGCTATAAATGGAGCTATAGCTGGTGTTGGAGATGTGGATGACTTATTAAGAGGACTTCGTGAAAATGATGTGTTTAACTATGAAGAGATGAAAAAAGACAGAGAAAGGTCAGCTTTATTTATTTCAGTATCTGTTGGTCTTTATATATTTAGTGTAGTAGTTTTAATTTTAACTGCAGGAGTTTTTGGAGTAAATGGTGCCATAGCAGTAAGTTTAATGTTTACTATAGATGCAATAGCAACGGGGCTTATAATATACAATGCAATATCTCGTCCTAAATATGTGAAATCAGACGATACTATGGTAGAAGATTTTAAAGAATGGAAATCTAAAAGTTCCGATAGAAACAAAATTCTTCAATCTGTAAAATCTATAACATGGAGCATTATAGTAGCTATATATTTATTTATAAGTTTTTATTTTGGAATATGGGCATATTCTTGGATTATATTTATAATAGGAGCAGCTATAGAAAAAATCATAGTCCTTATGTTCCAGCTTAGGGAGTGATGAAATGGAAAAAAAGCTTAAATTAATATCAATAACACTATGGTCCATTATCGCCATTTCATTATCAATATATCTTATTTATGTTATAAAAAACAATACAGGATCTTTTAAATTTAACCAGATAAATTTTGGTAGTAGTAGTGAATCATCAAAAAAAGATTATTCCGCTTCATTAGATGGTGTAGACCAAATCAAATTAGATTTAGTAAGTTATGATGTAGTAGTATACCCTTCAGATGATAAAGAATTAAAGGTAATCCAATATTCTTCACAGGAAATAGGTGAAGATGATAAGCTTATTATATCTAAAGACGGGGATTCATTAAGTATAAAAGAGCCAAATAAAAATTTTTCCTTTAGCTTTTTTAATTTTGAAAGTTTTACAAGAAAAGTAGAATTGTATTTGCCAAAAGAATATGTAAAAGATTTAGATGTTAATACAACCTCTGGAGATATTTTTATAGATAGTGATATTACACTAACAAGTTTAGATTCTACCCAGGTTTCAGGAGATTTTACTAGTAAAAATATAAATGTAGATGATATCTCAGTTATTTCAACCTCTGGAGATATAGAAATAGAAGATGTATTAACTAAATCCTATACTATTAAAACTATTTCTGGGGATGTAAATATAAATTCCATATCAGGTTCTGGAAAAGTAGGGTCTACTTCAGGAGATATAGAAATTGAATATAGTGATATAGCTGAATATGCTAGTTTAAATTCTGTTTCAGGAGATATTGATATAATAGTTCCAGATGCTATAAGCTTTGAATTTGATGGTAATTCTGTATCGGGAGATATAGATTCAGATTTTGATTTAAATTATAAAAATAAAAATGGTAATAAGGCTGCTATTCAAAATGGAGAAGCACCTTATAAAAAAATAGATGCTAGTACTACTTCGGGAGATATCAATATAAGAAAATAAATTTATATAGCAAAAAAAAAGGGAAATTGCTATAATTATTATGGTGGTTTCTCTTTTTTATTTTATGATTTATAATAATTCGCTAATATATAAATTATACTAAAGAAGGTTTTATAGAAAATAACTTAATTAGAAGATGTATAAGAGTGTAGGAAAGAAAATTTAATAGAAATAAAATAAACATTCAAAATGCAAAAAATATTACTATGAAATTTAAATAATCTGAACTATGTTACATACGATTGTTGATAAAAGACGAAAAATATACTATAATGTAAAATATGATTGAATTAATAATATAAAACATTGAAAACAATAAATAATAAAATTATTTATTGTTTTTATAAAAAGATAATTTAAAATAATATATTGGCAAACTTATTGAAAAATAAGGACGCAAAACTGTGGGTCTAAAGCATATGCTATGATTGCCAGGTTGCTTTCACTTTTTTTATAAGAGAATGGACATTTGCCTGTTCTTTTTTTTATGTAACAATGGATTAAAATGATCAAATATTTGCTCTAAGAAAAAAATAAAATAAAAAGGGGGTGCGATTATGGATAGTAGAGAACCAATGCTGGATATGTTTATATTTGAAACAACAGAAATGCTAGAACAATTACAAACAATTGTTTTAGAAAGCGAAAAAAACAATAAATTTGACAATACAGATATAGATGAAATATTTAGAATTATGCACACTATTAAAGGATCGGCTGGCATGATGTTATTTGATAATATTGCCAAAGTGTCACATACAATTGAAGATCTATTTTATTGTATAAGAGAATCTAAACCTAAAAATATAGATTTCTTAAAATTAACAAATATAGTTTTAGAAGGCAGTGACTATATAAAAGGTGAGATAGACAAAATAAATAATGGTATGGAAATGGATACCGATTTTTCAATTTTTACCAAGACAGTAGAAGGATTTTTAGATGTTCTTAAAAATGAAAATATAGTAATATGCAATGAAGATGATAAGAAATATAAAATTGATAATGAAATTAAGCAAAATAATAATGAAGAAATATCAAGAAATAATTTCTATAGTTCTGTTTTATATTTTGATGATGATTGCGAAATGGAAAATATAAGATGTTTTAGTGTAGTACATGATATGGAGTCAATTTCAAATATAGTTAATTATGAACCAGATGATATTATGGATAATAATAGTTCAGAATTAATAAGAACAAATGGATTTAAAATTAATTATAAAACAGATCTTACGGTAGAAGAAATAGAAAAATTTTTCATGAAAACAATGTTTCTTAGAGATGTAAAAACTGAAATTATTAGTACAGATGAATTAAATGTAGTACTAGAAAAAGAAAATGAAGATATAAATATTGACTTAAAAGATGAAACAACTAAGAAAGAAAAAGGGGTTATACAGATAAACCATAAGCAAAGTCTAATAAGTGTAGATGTAGATAAATTAGATAAACTAATGGACTTAGTTGGTGAATTAGTTATTTCAGAAGCTATGGTAAGTAAAAATTCAGAACTAGAAGGATTGAAATTAGATAATTTTAATAAGGCAGCAAGGCAACATAGAAAAAGATTAACTGATTTGCAAGATATAGTTATGTCTATTAGAATGGTATCTTTAGCACCTACACTAAATAAAATGAATAGACTTGTACGTGATATGAGCAAAAAACTAAATAAAGAAACTGAACTTACAATAGTTGGACAAGATACAGAGGTAGATAAAAATATAATAGAGCATATTGGAGACCCATTAATGCATATAGTTAGGAACTCCATGGACCACGGTATAGAAAGTTTTGAGGAGAGAAAGGCTTGTGGTAAAGAAACAAAGTCAAAAATATCCATAGAAGCTAAAAATACAGGTGGGGAAGTTTGGATTGTAATAAAAGATGATGGTAAAGGTTTAGATAAGAAAAAAATTTTAAAAAAAGCTATTAATCACGGACTTATTAAGTCAAATGAAAAACAAATGACAGATAAAGAAATATATTCAATGATATTTGTTCCAGGATTTTCAACAAATGAAAACGTAACCGAATTCTCTGGTCGTGGAGTTGGAATGGATGTAGTGGTAAAGGAAATTGAAAAAGTACGTGGCACTGTATTTGCTGATAGTGTGGAGGGAATAGGGACAACAATATCCATAAGAATTCCTTTAACACTTGCTATAATAGATGGAATGACTATAAAGGTCGGAAATTCAAGATATACAATACCAATTACATCTATAAAAAAAGCAATTATTATAAAAAATAAAGATATTATAAATGATTTAGATGGTAATGAAATGATATTAGAAAGAGGAGAATGTTATTCTATATTAAGACTTCATGAGTTTTATAAAGTAAAAACAAATATAACAAATATAGAAGATGGCATTATTTTAATGATAGAAGATGAAAATAAAGTTAAATGTATATTTGCAGATGAACTTATAGGAGAACAACAAGTAGTAATAAAATCCCTTCCCAAGTATATAAAAAAAGTAAAAGGTGTAAGCGGATGCACTTTGCTTGGAGACGGAGGAATAAGTTTAATTCTTGATGCATCAGAAATAGTAAATATATAAAATATAGAGGTGAATATAAAATGAAAGATAGAATGGAAGAAATATATGAAGAGGAAGAAGATACACAAAAGGATAAGTATCTTATATTTTCTATTGGTAAAGAATCATATGGTATAGATATTAAATATGTAATAGAAATAATAGGAATTGAGCCTATTACAGAAGTTCCTGAATTACCACAGTATATAAAAGGGGTAATAAATTTAAGAGGTAAAATAATACCTGTTATGGATGTTCGATTAAAATTCAAAAAAGAAGGAAAAGAATATGATGATAGGACATGCATAATAGTTGTAGAAATAGATGAAATGTCTATAGGATTAATAATAGATAGGGTTTTAGAGGTTGTAAATATAGATGAGAGTAACATATCACCACCTCCTAAATTAAGTAAAAATAAAGATAATGCAAATAAATTTATAAAGGGTATTGGAAAGATACAAAAAGAGGTAAGGCTCCTTATAGATTGTAATAAACTTTTTGAAGATGAAGAGATAGAACAAATATTAAATATGGAGTAAGGAAGGTATTAATATGGCATTTACTTATTTTTTTAGAGATCTTCAAACTATGGAAACAATAAAAGAGTATTCATTACCTTACTTAAGAACAAGACAATACATAAAGGTATGGGATGCTGGTTGTGCTATGGGGCAGGAACCTTATTCACTTTCAATGATATTAAGAGAAAATTTAGGACATATGTATTTTAGAAATGTTAAAATTTTAGCTACAGATATTGATGGAAGTGATTTATTTAAAAAGATAATAGAAGAAGGAAAATATTCTTTACAAGATGTTCAAAGAATTCCCAAGGATATTTTTAATAAATATTTCAAAGAAGATGAAGATGGGTATTTTAAATTAAATGAAGAAATAATAAAATCTGTATCTTTTTTAAAACATAATTTACTTTCTCTTAAACCGCCTCAAAAGGATTTTGGCTTAATAATATGTAAAAATGTACTTTTGCATTTTAATGAAAAGCAAAGAGAAGATGTTATAAGAATGTATTATGATTCTCTTATTGAAGGTGGATATCTAGCTATGGAACAAACTCAAAAGCTTCCTAAAAATGTGGCACATTTATTTGAACCTATTGTTTCAAATGCTCAAGTATTTAAAAAAGTTAGTAAAATTATTTAATAAAAGATATAAAAAAGAATTTTAATTCTAAATTATATGCTTATTCTAATTCACTAGAAGGTGTAGATGTAATTCTAAAGGGTGAAGAAAAAATAAAAATAGGAGATAGAGTATTTAGGGTAATACATGCGCCAGGCACAGTAATGACTCTATTTGTTCATATAACAAAGAAGAAAAAGTCTTATTTTCTGGTGACGTAAATTTAATTATAACGTCAATAGGTGGTAGCTATGAGAAAAGATTCCTTAATGTTTTGAACGATTTAAATAGCCTGAATATTGAAAAAATATATCCAGGACATGGCAATCCTATAGTAAAAAACTGTAATAGCATAATAAAAATGACATTAAACAATGTTAAACAAAGTGAAATTATTTAAACTAAGGGGGAATAGTAAAATGAAGTGGTTTTATAATTTAAAAATAAGTACAAAATTAATATCAAGTTTTGTAGTAGTTGCTCTAATAAGCGGTGCTATGGGGGTATATGCTATATTTAATTTAAAAGCTATAAGTGCCTCAGATAGTGAATTATATAAAAATATGACAGTTCCTATATCAGAAATGGGATCAATATCAACCAATTTTCAAAGAGTAAGAGTTAATGCAAGAGATATGATTAATGCAGATTCTGACGACGAGATAAATGCTAATATTGAAAAGATAAATGAAAGAAAAGATTCTATAAAAATCTTAAGTGAAAGTTTTGATAAGACTATTAAATCTACTGAAATGAGAACAAAATATGACGAATTTTTAGCAGTAAGACAAGTTTATATTTCAGAATTGGACAAAGTAATAGCTTTAGCTAGAGAAAATAAGGATGAAGAAGCTTATGCTATATTAAGTGAAACAGGTTCTTGTGGAATAGCATCAAGAAATGAACAAGATGCAATAGATACTATAATTCAAATGAAAATAGAAGATGCTAAAGAAAAAGAAAATGCAAATACAAAACAAGCTGATTTTACAATTTTAGTTATGCTAATAATATTAGGTTTAGTTATGTTTATATCTATATTATTAGGTTATATGATATCAAGAATAATAAGCAATCCAATAAAGAAAGCTCTTAATATGATAAATGAAATGAAAAAGGGACATTTTAAATTAAGATTGAATCTAAATACAAAAGATGAAGTAGGGCAAATGGCATCTGCTATGGATGAATTTTCGGATGAACTTCAAAATCATGTTATAGCAGTTATGGATAACATATCACAAGGTAATGTAAATATGGAAATAGAGTTAAAAGATGAGGAAGATGAATTAGCACCTGCTCTAAAGAAAACTGTAGAAACAATAAAAGGATTAGGTGAAGAAGTAAAAACACTTATAAATGCAGCACAAGATGGAAATTTAGATATAAGAGGAGACGAAGCATCTTTTGATGGAGGATGGAAAGAAATTATACAAGGTATAAATGGTTTAGTTGAAGTTATAGCAAAACCAGTTAAAGAAGTAACAAATGCAATGAATGAAATGTCTGAAGGACATTTAGATGTATCTGTAGATGGAGATTATAAGGGAGAATTTAAAGTTTTAGCAGATGCTGTAAATAATACGGCAAGTCGTTTAAAAATAGTAGTAGGAGAAATATCAGATAA
>JBGUER010000078.1:0-14377 GCA_041821285.1 Clostridiaceae bacterium | reverse complement strand
TTTAATATAAAGTCAACAATGTTTTCATTATTTATAAATTTGACCCCTATTCCCAATATCAACAACTATAATTGTTAATTCAGTATCTTTTTTCTCAAATATAACTCTATAACTACCAACTCTTAATCTATATAATTCACTCATACCTTTCAGTTTTTTTATATCACCTATTGGAAGTTCAATAATTGCTTTAATTAATCTTTTTTGCATTTCTTTATCTTGTTTCTTAATAAATTTCTCTGCCTTTTTAGTTAAATCTATATTATAATGATTATTCACCTAAATTTAACTCTTTTATTATATTTTCTAAAGGAATTTTTTCTTCATTTTTATCTTTATATTCTTGATATAATTTGATTTCTTCTTTTGTTGGTTCTTCTTCATCTATTTGAGACCATTTGTTTTGTAATTCTCTAAGTCTTTTTTGCTTCACATATTCATAGAAATCTAATACTTCTGATAGAATTACTATATCTTCCTCTTTATTTAGCTTATCTATTATCTCCTTAGCTAATGGACTCATAAAATCACTCCTTTACTAATAATTATACTCATATACTTATTATACCCTATTAAATAATTTATTTAAATGGAATTCCCCATTATTAAAAATTCATAATTTTTCTACAACTACGCAGTCCATATTATTTTAATATTTAACATTCCATCATCGATCTTTGCCTCAATTTTATTTCCTAATTTCTCTGTTAAAGTTTTTACTATATATAATCCAAGCCCAGTATTTTCATCATTTCTATTTGGATTTTTAGTGTAAAAACTATTAAATATAAGCTTTATATCTTCATCATTTAAATCTTTTGCATCATTAATAAATTCAGAAATAATGCTATTATTTTCTTTTCGTAAATTAATAGTGACATCTTGCCCACCGTGCTTTACTATATTGTTTAACAAATTTGAAAATATTCTAGAAACTGATCGTTCATCACTTATTACATATGGTATATCTTCTTCAATACAAATATTAGGTTCTATTTTTTTATCCTTAAATTCATTATAGAAAACAGCTAAATTTTCTGATAATATATCTTTTAAATTCACCTTTTTTAAGTTAAATTTATTTTCCTCTGATTCTATTCTAGATAAATCATAAAAACTTCCTATTAAATCTTGAAGTATCTTAGTTCTTTTTGTTATAATATCAAAATATTTATCTTTTTCAAATCTCGTTGTCTCTTTTTCTTTTAAAAGTTGTAAATATCCTATTATAGAAGTTAGTGGTGTTCTTAAATCATGAGATATGCTAGCTATTCTTTTTCTTAGTTCTTTCTCTTCATTTACTATTTCAATATTTTTTTTATTGCATGAATCATATAAATCATTTATTTGTAGCGTTAATTTATCTAAGTTTTTATCTAAAGTTTCCATCTTTATTGTAGTGTAATTTCCATGACTTTTTTCTATTTGACTAGATATATACCTAATATCTTTTTTTATTAAAACTATATAGGTGAGCAAAATAACTATAACTATCATTAATAATATTAAACTTAACCACATCATCTTAGCTCACCTCTCATTTTTATTTTATATCCTGTTTGTTTAATAAAATTATTCCTAAAAATAAACTTATTATTATTGTAATAATAGAAATAATCATTGATTTTATTATATCACCATTTGAAGCCTTTATTGCTGTAGCTAAGACGTAATTATAAGATACCGTACTTTCATATATTTTATCAAACCAATCATATTTCCCATATAATAATGAAATAATAGTTGGAGTTAATACAAATATACCTATTCCTGCTCCAATGGTTGCTCCATTACTTTTTAACAAAGTAGCTAAAAACATTATCAAAGATACCATTGCCATAACAACAATAACACCTGCACCATAGGTTTTTAAAATATGAAGAAATTCTAAGAAATTAAAATCTTCTCCCCAAGGGAAAATAAATAGACTAATAATTAAATTTGAAAATACCATTATTGCTAATAAAATAGCTCCTCCTAATGATGCTGCAAGGAATTTAGCTAAATAATAATCCCGCCTTCGCTTTCCATAGGCTAGCATATTTTTAATGGTTCCTGTGGAATATTCTTTCGCTACTATACCCCCTATTAGTATAACAATTAATATCTCAATAAGCCCTATTCCAAATCCTGAATGAAAAACTTCCTTGGTTTTAGGATTAAACATATCTTTACCTTGAAAACTTACTCCCAATTTCCCAGGAGTAACTATCTCAGCATCTTCAGTAGCTAGTTTTAACTGTTCTATTGTGGCATCCTTTTCTTCTTCTGTCATACTAGCCATACTCTTTCTTATAAAATCCTCTGATGATATAAGTTTAGTCATTCCAATATTAAAAATCCCTAATCCTAAAGCTACAATACATAATACTACAAAGGTTTTGTTTCTAAATAATTTAAATGTTTCCGCCTTTAATAATCTAATCATTATCACTACCCCCTATAGCATTAATAAAGTATTCTTCTAGATTTTGTCCTTTTAATAAAATCTTTTCTACCTCTATACCTTTTGTAGCTAAAATAGTATTTATTTTAGAACTGCTTTCTAGATTGCTATATACTTTTATTATATTACTAGGAAATACTTCATAATCAGTTATTGAAAGTTCTTCTTCTAATATAGTTACAGCCCGGCTAGCATCATTTACTTTTATCTCTATATACTGTCTGCATCTATCTTTTAATTCTTTGTCTGAAAATTCCTCTATTAATTTACCATTGTTTATTATCCCATAGGTTGTTGCAAGCTCAGATAATTCCCCTAAAATATGACTTGATATAAGAATAGTTACTTGTTTTTCCCTATTTATCTTTTTTAATAGCTCTCTTATTTCCACTATACTCATAGGGTCAAGTCCATTTATTGGCTCATCTAAAACTAATAATTTAGGATTTCCAAGTAAGGAATTTGCAATTCCTAGACGTTGTCTCATGCCTAGAGAAAAATTTTTAACCTTCTTTTTTCCTGTATCTTTTAATCCAACTAAGTTTAAAACTTCTTCTATTGGATCTTTCCCTGCTATATTTCTAACTAATCTTGATACCTCTAAATTTTCACGGGCTGTCATACTTCCATAAAAAGCTGGTGTTTCTATTAAGCTTCCAATAAAACTTCTTGCTTTATCAATTTCTTTTAAATCACTTATTCCAAGCAGTTCTATTTCTCCTGAGGTTTTTCCTATAAGTCCAGTTATAAGTCTAAAAAAAGTTGTCTTCCCAGCTCCATTTTGTCCAATAAATCCATAGATATCTCCCTTTTTTATTGTCATATTTACATTGTCACAAGCGTAAATCTCTTTATATTTTTTTGATAGGTTATAAGTTTTTAAAACTACTTCACTCATATTTTATCTCCTTTTTTTCTTATTAGGATGCTTCCATATTAGTATCTTATAACCTAAAATATAATTTAACTTAAATAAAATCTTAAGAAAGTATTAAGATTTATTCTTTTAGCTTAAATCCAATGCCCCATACAGTCTGTATATATTCTGTTTTATCTTGACTTGCAAGTTTAGATCTTATATTACTAATATGAACATTTACTGTATTTTCATCTCCTAAAAAATCCTCTTCCCAAACATTTTCAAAGATATTAGCTCGACTAAATACTTTATTAGGATTTCTAAGTAATAGCTCTAATATTGAATATTCCCTATAAGTAAAGGATACTATAACTCCATTTATAATAACTTCCCTAGCTTCTGTATCTAAAACAATATTTTTATATTTTATCTTTTGATCCTTTGATTTTAAAGAGGAATATTCTGTATATCTTCTTAATTGAGCTGCTACTCTAGCTAAAACTTCATCTACAGAAAAAGGTTTTGCTATAAAGTCATCTGCTCCTAGTTTTAATACGTTTATCTTATCTTCTTGAGATGTTTTCGCGGATATCACTATTATAGGCATAACCTTTATTTTTCTTATTTCTTTTATTAAATCTTCTCCTGTTATACCAGGAATCATCAAATCAAGAAGTACTATATGGTAATCGTATTTATCTAAACACATTTTTGCTTCTGATCCCGAATAAACAGGTCTTACCTTATATCCTTCTCGTGATAGTATTTCGAATAATAGTCCATTTATGTCAGTATCATCTTCTACTAATAAAATATCTATTCCATTCATAATCTAACCACCATTCCATTAAGTTTTTTATTCATTATAACAATATATGTAGATATTTACCACAAAGCTTGTATATAAGATAAACTATTAAAATCCAAAATTTATTTTTTCTCCCTCACAACAAAATATGAAAATCATATAATACACTATAGACATCCCCATATAATAAATTATTATTTTTACTTAAGCTAATAAGAAAGGGGGGATATATATGTGTCAAAATTATAATAACTGCTATAACCCATGTTCTAACAACTGTTGTTATGATCCTTGCCAAAGGTCTTGTTGTAACAATTATTACTACTACTATCCATGCTGCAACAGACGAAATTCTAACTGCAGTTTAGCTGTTTTATTACTTCTTTTTGGCTGCTGCTTTTAGTTGTTGCTTATAACTACACATGGTATTAATAGATTTTTCTATTAATACCTTTTTATATTTACTCTCATAAGTGTTATAATATAAAAAACAATTCAAGGATGTGGTCATATATGAAAAACTTTCAGTTTAACTATGGAAAAGAAAAAATAGATTTCTCGTTAGATGAAAAAAATATAGTAGAAGAATTAGAGGGGACTCCTGTAGATAATTCTAAAACTGAAGAAGAAATAGTAAAACAAGCTCTACAAAATCCAATAGGAAGTAAAAAACTTCAAAATCTTATACATAAAGGTGAAACAGTATGCCTTGTTATATCTGATATAACTCGTGCTTGGCAAAGACCTCACGTATTCCTTCCTATAATAATAGAAGAATTAAATAATGCAGGAATAGCCGATAGCGATATTACGATATTAAGCGCAAATGGTTCTCATAGAAAACAAACTTTAGAAGAGCATGAAATATTACTTGGAAAAGATTTAGCCAAAAGATTTACTGTAATAGACCATGACAGCAAAGACAAAAATAATTTTGATTATTTAGGAGACACTAGCTATAAAACTCCTGTTTTAATAAATAAAATAGCTATGGAATGTGATCATATAGTCCTAACCGGTGCTATAGTTTATCATTTACTTGCAGGATTTTCCGCTGGAAGAAAGTCTATTTTGCCTGGCATAGCTTCTTATGAAACTATAATGAAAAACCACGCTTTATCCTTAAGTGAAACTTTAGGACAAGGCAAAAACAGCTTAGCCACTGGAGGTAAATTAGAAAATAACCCTGTACATTTAGATATGATGGAGGCGGCTTCCTTTGTAAAACCAACTTTCTTGCTTAATGTAGTGATGAATTCAGAAGGTAAAATTGGAGCTTGTGTATCTGGAGATTATATAAAAGCTCACGAAGAAGGCTGCAAAGTAGTAGAAAAAAATGATGGTGTATTTATAAAACAAAAGGCTGACCTTGCAATAGGAACTGCTGGTGGATACCCAAAAGATATTAATTTTTATCAGTCAATCAAATCTTTATTAAATGAAAAAGAAGCCATAAAACTAGGGGGAACCATAATCCTTGCAAGTGAATGCAGCGAAGGCCTTGGTGGAAATGATGATATAGTGCATATGCTTCTTGATTTTGATAATATGCTAGACCGAGAAATAGAACTTAGAGAAAACTACAGTATAGCTAAAGATGTAGCTTTTATGACCTGCGATGCAGCAAGTAAACATGATGTTATATTTATATCTAAAATAGATGAAAATTTAGTTAAAAAAGCCAATGTACACGTAGTTAAAACTATGGAAGAAGCGCTAGCTATAGCATATAAAAAACATGGCAAAGATTTAAAGATTTCCGTTATGCCTCATGCTGCTAACACTTTTCCAATATTTGAAAGGTAACTGTTACCTTCAAAATAATCCCAAGCGGAAAGCTTGGGATTATTTGTATTTAATTCATTCTAAGGTCATCAATTTTAACACATAAAATTGTTGCTATTGTTTCAATAATATTGAATGATGGATTCTCCTTTGCTCCTCTCTCAAGTTCCGCAAGGTATGTCTCCGATACCTGTACATTTAAGTTCTTGGATAATTTCGAAATATCACTACTTGATAATCCTTTGTTTTGCCTTAACTCCCTAATTTTTTTGCCATTTAGCATATTAAAGCCCCCTTAATTAAATTGTACCCCTTAATTATATCATGAAATAAAATTAATTCATTATCAAATTTCTTAATTTTATGTTAAATTTAGGTTGAAATTGAACGCCTTATTTATGATATAATAATACTGTTTGTATTTATAATTTAAAGGAGGAATTCATTTGGAGACAGATTATAGAATAGAACAAGATAGCTTAGGCTCCTACAAAGTACCCTCTGAATCTTACTATGGAATAAACACTGCAAGATCCTATGATAATTTTAAAATAAATAATTCCTATGTTAATATAAATCTTATACTTTCAATGGTTCTGGTTAAAAAATCCTGCGCCATGGCAAATAAAAAACTCAAGCTTGTACCCGATGATATTGGGACTGCTATAATAGACGCTTGCGACAAAATTTTAGAAGGCAATATAGATTATAATAAAGAATTTATTACAAATTCTCTTCAAGGTGGAGCTGGAACTTCAACTAATATGAATGTAAATGAAGTTATTGCAAATTTAGCTTTAGAGATACTTGGGAAAAATAAAGGAAGATATGATATTGTTCACCCTCTTTCCCATGTTAATATGTCTCAATCTACAAATGATGTGTACCCCACTGCCCTAAGAATAGCTGCAATAAATCTTTTAAGACCATTAACAGATGAATTTACCGTTCTTCAAGAAGTACTTCAAGAAAAAGAAAATGAATTTTCACACATAATAAAGCTTGGAAGAACTGAACTTATGGATGCTCTTCCTATGATGATGGGTCAAGGTTTTGGCGCATATGCAAAAGCCATTGCTCGAGATAGATGGAGATTATATAAAATAGAAGAAAGACTTCGAGAAATAAATCTAGGGGGAACCGCTATTGGTACCTCTCTAAATGCAGATAGAAAATATATATATTTAGTCACAGACATACTTCAAGACATTACAGGACTTGGGATTTCAAGAGCCGACTATTTAATGGATGTAACACAAAATATGGACGTTTTTGTAGAGGTATCTGGGCTTTTAAAAGCCTCTGCTGTTAATCTCATAAAAATATCTAATGATTTAAGATTATTATCTAGTGGTCCTCGGGGAGGCTTTAATGAAATTAATCTACCTTCTAGGCAAGCAGGTTCATCTATTATGCCAGGAAAAGTTAATCCTGTTATGGCTGAGATGATGGGGGAAATCGCAATAAAAGTTATAGCTAATGATACTGCTATAACTATGGCAGCAGCTTCAGGCCAATTAGAGCTAAATTCTTTTTCCCCTTTAATTGCAGACAGCTTATTAAATTCACTAGAAATATTGAAAACAGGGGTGAATTTATTTACTGAAAACTGCATAAAAGGAATAACTGCAAATGAAAAAACATGCCGGGATAATTTAGAAAAATCAACAGCTTTAGGTGCTGCCTTAATAAATCACATAGGCTACGACAAAGCTTCTAAGGTCTCATTAAAAGCACTTAACGAAAATAAAACTATAAAACAAATATTACTCGAGGAAAATATATTAACTGAAGATAAAATAGATAAAATATTAAACCCATTTGAAGTTACAAAGCCTGGAACACCAGGAAAATAAATAGATAAGGATGATGAAAATGAGTAATTTAAGTGAAACACCTAGATCCAATAGATTACATATATCTCTTTTCGGACGAACAAATGCCGGAAAATCTAGCATAATAAATGCTTTAACTAATCAAGAAATAGCACTAGTATCAGATGTTAAAGGAACCACCACAGACCCTGTATATAAATCCATGGAACTTTTACCCCTAGGACCGGTTGTAATAATAGACACTGCTGGGCTAGATGATATAAGCGAACTTGGTGAAATAAGAAAGAAAAAATCTTTAGAAGTTTTAAACAAAACTGATGTAGCCATTATTGTAATAGACTCTTCTTGCGAAATATCCTCTTTTGATGAAGAAATAGTAAATTTAATAAAAAATAAAAAAATTCCAATGATAGCTGTTTTAAATAAATCTGATATAAATTCATTATCGGATGATATTATAAAAAATTATGAGAAAAAATGGAGTTGCGATTTTATAAAGGTTAGCGCCTTAAATAACAAGGGAATAAAAAATATAAAAGATGCCCTTGTTAAGGAATCACCTTCTGATGAAGATAAATTTAAATTAGTTGGTGATTTAATAAAACCAGGAGATTTTGCTATTTTGGTAACTCCTATAGACAAAGCTGCTCCAAAGGGAAGGCTTATCCTTCCTCAGCAACAAACCATTAGAGACATATTAGAAAATGACGCTATGGCTATAGTTACAAAGGAATATGAATTAAAAGATACTTTAGCTAAATTAGGAACAAAACCTAAAATAGTAATAACAGATTCCCAAGTTTTCTTAAAGGTATCCGCCGATACTCCAAAAGATATTTTGATGACTTCCTTCTCTATATTATTTGCTAGATATAAAGGGGATTTGAATGCTTTAGTAAAAGGAGCAAAGGCTATATCTAAGCTAAAAGATGGGGATAAAATATTAATATCTGAGGCTTGTACCCATCATAGACAATCAGATGATATAGGAAGTGTGAAAATCCCAAGATGGTTAAGACAAACAACAGGAAAAGAGTTAAATTTTGAATTTACAAGTGGCTACACCTTCCCTGAAAACATAAAAGATTATGCTTTAGTTGTCCACTGCGCAGGCTGTATGTTAAATAGAAAAGCTATGCTTTACAGAATAAATCAAGCAGAGGATTTAGGCGTTCCTATAGTAAACTATGGAGTTTTGATAGCCTATGTCCATGGGATTTTAGATAGGGCACTAGACCCATTTCCACTAGCTAAAATGTATTATGAAGAAGATTTATAAATTTTGATGAATATATAGATGAGACCATCTTGTAAGTTTAACCAAAGAGGATCTCATCTATTTTTGAGTTTACTTTCATATTATATTATGTTTTATTTCTTTTCTATATCATCAATATTTATAATATGAAGATATGAAAGATATATTCCTTGGTCAATAGCTTTCTTTTTTCCTAATTGGGGGTCCGTAATAACTGGTGAGTTCCAAACAATGTATTTATTACTTACATAAACTGTTGCATAAGCCCCAAACTCATCAGATACATCCACTATTTTATTTAGCTTTTTATCGTATACCCTAACTTTATCAGTACCTCTCCAGCTAATAAAATTATCACTTACATCAGAAAATTCAAAATAATCCGTGTTTGATGTTCCAATTTCTTTTCCAATTCCATTTTCATATACACTTATTTTATGTTTAGAATTTCCGTCAAATTCACTATATACAAGAGAATCTCCTGAAGCCGCTAAATATATCGGATTATACTCTGTTGGTATACTACTTATACTTCCGTCTTTTAAATTATTATAATATATTTCACTTTGAGTTCTATCACTATTTGGTCCTAACCATGCTATGAAATCATTACCAATAACAGGCATAACCCCTTCTTCTTTAAAAATAGAAATATTACCACTTTTTATATCATATTTATATATTTTATATTCAGTGGTATTAGCATTGTCATCCGCCTCTCCACTTGACCATAATACATAGTCATTACCCAATGCTAAATAATCATCGGTTATTGCCATAGATATATTGTCATGGTTATATAATATTTTTGAGGTTTTTTCTTTTCTATCATATATTACTAGTCGAGAATTCATATTACTTTCTGTAGATATTCCTTCTTCCCATACTAAATAATCCTCATTAAATTCTAAAAATATTGGTTCATAATCATCCTTTGCAATATATATTGTTTCTAATTTATTAGAATTAATATCATAAATAAATGTTTCAGTATCTTTTCCATTATTTGAAGGAGCAAATCCGAATATTTCCCCCTTATCAGAGATATTAAGTTGTGCCCAAGGTCTTTCCTCATCAAGTTCAGCTTTAATGATATTTATATTAATATCTCCAAATGCTTCTTTATAATTTTCCTCAATTACTACATCTTTGATGTCATTTATGTTAGTCACTTCTTTATTTTTCAAACTAGAAGAATCATTTATATTATTGCAAGATGTTAATAATATAATTAACGATACTATCAAGAAAATTCCTGTATTTTTATTAAATAATTTTTTTAATTTCATAAGACATCCCTCTCATAAATTATTGTATTAAATTATATTTACCGGTAATAATTAACACTATTTTAAATATTCTATAGAAAAATATAAAATCCTTTTCTTTTGTATTTAATTTTATAATATTATTATTTTCATTTTTAGACTTCTATTAAATATATGGTTAATCAAAACTAAAAATATTAATATCCGCTATTTCACTAGAGCCGTTCCCACTAGCTAAAATGTATTATGAAGAAGATAATTAAGATAAAAAAAGTTAAATCCTGGCTTTAGGATTTAACTTTTTATTTTTTATAAAACATGATAATGGGGGATGATATCTTCATAGGTACCATCTTTCATTAAAAATCCTTTTGGTATAATACCTAACTTAACAAATCCAAGTTTTTCATATAGATGCAAAGCACCTTCATTACTTTTTACTACTGCATTAAATTGTAAAATTTCAAAACCTAATTTCTTTCCCTGTTTCATACTATGCAAAACGAGTTTTTCACCAATATGATTTCCCCTTATAACTGAATTTACAGCATAACTGGCATTACAAATATGACCACATCTACCAATATTGTTGGGATGTAAAATATATAGTCCTAAAATTTCATTGTTTTCTTTATTTTCAGCAACACCTGTAAACACTTGTTGGTTAAAAAATTCTAATCCAGTGTTAATGTCCAATAATTCCTTTTGCGGAAATGCAATACCGTCTTCTACGATTTCATTCCAAATTTTAATCATACTCTTTACATCATCTAGTTTAAATTTTCTAATTTCAATATTCATAATAAAATCTTAACTCCTTTAAATTCGCACTTATCTATACTTAATACTTTTTTATTATCATATAATATGTCTTAGTATACAATAAAGTCATTTTGTTTTTATTTTAGGCCCCATAATCCCTTATTATTCTCCATGGCATATTTTTGAGATTCTAAAAATGTATCAACATATTTTACATCTGGTGGATAGGTTGAAACCTTGGCATATCCTTCTTTTACAAGAAGGTCATTATAAAAAGTCCCATCTTCTAAATAAATATATCTTAATAACCTTCCATATTTATCTGTATCTGATACATCCTTTTCAATATATATATATTTACCTTCTAACATTTTCTTAGTAAAATCACTAGCTTCTTTACCATAAGGTTGCACTTCAGTATTAGATTTTACTGTTTCTGGAGTATCTATTCCAATAAATCTTACCTTTTGCTTATTCTCTATTTCTATTGTATCACCATCAATAACCCTAATTACCTTTACCCTTGTGCCTGGTATTTCAGAAGTTTCATTATCTTTATTGTTTGATATACTGTAGCCAGATACTATTACTAATAATAGAATAATTGAAGAAAATAAGGATAACATTCTTTTAGTTTTAGATTTTTTGTTATTAATCATTTTCCCCTCCTTAGTTCATGTAGTATAAAGTGTAAATACTGTAAAAAAAACATGCCTAATTAAAAAAATGCATGCTTTTTTTCGTATCAAAATCATATTCAATTGTTTATTGTAAAATAAATTTGCATTACCTAAACTTTATGTTCTTTTTTTAATAAAAACCAATCCTGCCAATATAAATAGAATTCCTGTAATGTTTAACATAAATCCATCTATAAAAGAACCAGTCTGCACAAGAGTTTCTTCTTTTATTGACGTCATCTCAATATCATGTTTAACTATTTCATTTTCTACTTTTATTGTTTGACTTACATATTTCTCATACTTATCTTTTGTTACAACAATATAATAATCTGATGTAGGGAATACCATAAAAGCATATGCTCCTAATGTATCACTTACTTGTGGATTTTTATTATTATTTGGATTAAATCCATCAATAATAGGTAACTCCACTAAAGTATCAGCTATTTTACCTGCTGCTTTATTTCTAGCTGTATCTGCATAATATAGTGTTATATTTGCACCAACAATAACCTCTCCTGTAGATATATCAGTAATTATTCCATACGGGTCTACTAAAGTGCTTGTAATAGTTACATTTCCTTTATCGTCAACTTTAATATTTATGTATTCAATAATGATCTCATTTCCATTTTCTAAATCGTAAGTAACCGGTATTATAGACTCTGTTTCATTAGCTAAATCTTTTATTTCAATTTTACCATCTGTAGAAATAGAGATATTTTGATTATCCTCTACTGCAAAACCTATTTTAGATATATCACTAAGTGGACTTTTAGTTCCATTAGCTTGTTTCATCAAGAACACTTGGTCTGCTTTTAATTCCACATTTTTATTTCCGCTTTCTTCTGTAGTTACTAGTGCATCTATTACACCAACACTATTTCCATTTTTATCAACAACTTGACCTTTTAATAATTTATTTGTGGTAATCTTTGTACCAATGCTTTCTGGTGATGCTAAATAAATTGTAGTTTCTGCTGTTCTTGCATAGAATGTATACTCCTCGTTTGGTGTCAATCCTTCAAATATATTACTGTCTTGCCATAACCCTTCGTTTACTTTATATTGTTCTCCTGCTATTGAAACTAAAGTTATGGATGTGTCTGTTTTACTTTTAACTGTTGGTGATGCTGGCGCTGTTTGATTTAATTTCTCTGCAGCATAAAGTTTAAATGGTATACTTCCTTGAACACCATTGCCATCATCAACCATGTTTCCCCACCCAGAATTGGTGATATATTGAACCGCAGTCCCGGATGCACCTTCCTCATCAAAAACTACAAGATTACCCCAAGGTCCAGTAGGCAAGTCACCTTTAGTAGAAAAAGATATCCAGTAATCACCTTTTGAAAGAATTTGGTCTATATTAGCTGTTATTTTCATTATTGGTCTTTGTCTATTTTCTAATCCTGTATCCAAAACCCTATAACATCCAGTAAATGATGTGTTTAAGAACCTACTTGTGGTAGTGTCCCCCCATACCACATTACCGCCTGTCATAGGATTCCCATCATAAATTTTTACAAAAATTTCTGTAATAGTAGATGTAGTAGTAGATCCAGTTTGATAAGCATAAAACTCCGCTCTACTAATATTACTTTCATTAGAAAGAGTAAATTTGTCTGCCAATTCATAAAAATCTGTATCACTATTGTGAGAACAAGCAAATCCATAAGTCCCATATCCACTTGCTGTGTCTACAATGCTCAAATCAGCACCATCCGCTCCACCACCTGGACTGTTACAAATCTTTGCTTTGTCAACTAAAATTAAAGAGTCAGCACTAACCATTGAAGAAAATGAAAAAATAACTAAAACACTGAGAAGAATGCTAGCCATTCTTTTAAATGAATTATCTGACATAAAACACCTCCATTTTTATATTATCATATATATATATTACCTTATACTCTAAAGCAGTGCAATTAATTTCCTTATTATCCTCAATTTCCTTGAACATTAAAGCAAATACTACATACTAGTTTCTGTATCTATTCTTCTTAAAATTCATTGGAACTCTCATAGCATTTAATATTGCTATAACTGTAACTCCTACGTCTGCAAATACAGCTTCCCAAATAGTCGCTACTCCAAAGGCTCCAAGCATAAGAACTAGAAGTTTAACCCCTAATGCAAATATAATATTTTGCCAAACTATTTTTCTTGTTCTTTTTGCTATAAATATTGCATCTACTAATCTAGATGGCTCGTCAGTCATAATAACTATATCAGAAGCTTCTATGGCAGCATCTGAACCTAAAGCGCCCATTGAAACTCCTACATCTGACATAGCTAACACAGGAGCATCGTTTATTCCATCCCCTACAAATATAAGTTTTCCTTTTTTTGATTTATCTTTAATTAGATTTTCTATTTTTTCTACCTTATCTTGAGGTAATAACTCACCATAAAACTCATCTATTCCTATTTTTTTAGCAACAGTAGACGCTATATTTATATTATCCCCTGTAAGCATAACAGTTTTCTTTACTCCCATTTTCTTTAACTCTTTTATAGTTTTAATAGTATCTTCTTTTATTTCATCAGCTATTATAATAAATCCAGCATATACATTATCTATTGCTATATGAACTATAGAATCTGTAATATTTACATCTTCAAATTTTATATTTTCTTTAATCATAAGTTTAGCATTCCCAGCTAAAATTG
>JBGUER010000077.1:0-14726 GCA_041821285.1 Clostridiaceae bacterium | reverse complement strand
GGAATGGCATCACAAAAAATATATGACTTTATTTGGACAGAATACTGCGACTATTATATAGAGTTTTCAAAAGGGGCTTTGTATGGTGAAGATGAGCAAACAAAGGGAGTAACGCTAAATTGTTTAAATATAGTTTTAGAAAATTCTTTAAAACTACTTCATCCTATTATGCCATTTATTACCGAGGAAATATATTGTCAGTTAGATGATAAAAATGAAACTATAACTACAGCCGCTTGGCCTTGCTTTGATGAAAAATTACAAGATAAAAAATCCGAAGATACAATGAATCTTATAATTGAATCAATAAAATCTATAAGAAATGTTCGAGCTGAAATGAATGTTATTCCTTCAAGAAAGGCTAAACTTATATTTAATGTAGATGCTAAATACAAAAATAGTTTTGAAGAAAGTAGCGTATATTTTGAAAAATTAGCTTCAGCATCTTCTCTAGAATTTATTAATAATAAAAAAGATGCACCACAAAATGCAGTATCTAAAGTTATTTCAATAGGTGAAGTCTATATACCTTTATTTGACTTAATAGATGTTGAAAAAGAATTAGAAAGACTAGATAAGGAAAAAATCAAGTTAATATCTGAAATAGATAGAGTTGATAAAAAACTAGCTAATAAAAGATTTGTAGAAAAAGCGCCAGAGCAGGTAGTAAACGAAGAAAAAGCTAAGAAAGTAAAATATCAAGAAATGTTAAATGCAGTAGAAGAAAGAATAGAAACATTAAAATAGGTGGGTATATGAATTATAAAGAAGCAAGAGAATATATTCAAAGCACTGAAAGATTTGGATCAAAATTAGGATTAGAAAGAATATTAAGAGTGCTTTATTACTTGGATAATCCTCAGGAAAAAATAAAAGCTATCCATGTTGCAGGAACTAACGGAAAAGGATCGACTTCTGTTATGACAGCTGAAATATTAAAAAGTGAGGGGTATAGTGTAGGACTATACACCTCACCATATCTAGAGGAGTTTGAAGAGCGGATAAGGATTAATTCTAAAAATATATCAAAAGATGATTTAGCCTATATTATTAGTAAAGTTAAAAAAGCTGCGGATTTAGCTGCTTTAGATGGGGTAGGTGAATCAACAGAATTTGAGATAATAACCTGTGCGGGATTTTTATATTTTCATGAAAAAGCTGTAGACTATGTCGTTTTAGAAGTAGGTCTTGGGGGAAGATATGATGCAACTAATGTAATAAAGCCTATATTATCAGTTATAACTTCAATAAGTTATGATCATATGCATATTTTGGGTGATACTTTAGAAAAAATAGCTTATGAAAAAGCAGGAATAATAAAAAAAAATGTTCCTTTAGTGTTATATACTCAAGAAAAGGGTGCAGAAGAAGTAATAAAAAGAATAGCAAAACAAAATAGCATAGATATTATAGAACTTAAAGATGTGGAAATTAAAGTGAATAAAATATATGAAGTAGATAATAAATTAGTTCAAAATCTAACTATAAAAACTAAAAAACATGAATATAACATAGATTTATCTCTTTTAGGTAAACATCAAGTTTTAAATTGTGCTATGGCAATATTAGCTGTAGAAGCTTTAGAAAACATGAAAATTACTATAAAAAAGCAAAGTATCGAAAAAGGGCTTAGACAAGTTATCTGGCCAGGTAGATTTGAAATTTTAAAAAATCAGCCTTATGTTGTAATAGATGGGGCACATAATATAGATGGTATAAGAAATTTGAAAGAAAGCGTTTTTAAATATCTGAAATTCAAAAGATTGACTTTAATAATAGGAATATTAAAAGACAAGGAAGTAGAAAATATCATAAAAACTATAGTCCCTTGTGCTGATAAAGTAATATGTGTAAAACCTCATAATATAAGAGCTGAACATGAAGAAGAATTAAATAAAATAGTTAAAAAATATAATAATAATTCTATTTTTTTAAAGGATTATAGAGAAGCTTATAATTTAGCTATGGAAAATGCTAACGTTGATGACTTAGTTTTGATTTGTGGATCTCTTTATATGATTGGAGATATGAGAAAAATAATAAAAATAATATAACATAAGCTAAGCCCCTTCATACTATAAAGTATGAAGGGGTTGATAACGTGGAATACATTTATTTATGCAATACTGCCGCAGACTCAATATCAAAGGTTAATGCAGATAAACTTTTAGAAGAAAATAGAATAATGTTAAATAAAAATGAAGGAAGATTAGGGCCCCATTCATTTTGTTTTTATAAATCTAAAATGTATATTGCCAATAGTTATGGTAATAAAATATCTATAGTGGATATTAGGAAATCTCGTGAAATAGATAGTATTTATATTGGATGCCATTGTAATGATATAGCGATATATAATGATAAAGCATATCTTGCTTGCGGCGATTTAAATAGTATTCTTGTTTTAGATATAGCATCAAGGAAAATATTGGAAACTATTCCTGCAGGGAATTTACCACATAATATAGATATTTATAAGGATAAGATGGTAGTATCTAATATGGGAGATGACACTGTAAGTTTAATAAACTTAAAAGATGGAAAGAATATTAAAAATATTAGAGTGGGTCCCTATCCTACAAAAGCTAAATTTACTAGCGATGGGAGTACTATTTTAGTTTGTGAAAGCAATATTGGGTCGTATAAAAATGGAGGTTTAGCTTTTGTAGATGTAAAGAAAAAGAAAATATTATTTAGAATAAATTTAGGCAGTGCACCTATAGATTTATTTTGTAGTAAGAGTAATTGTTATGTTTCAAATCTAGGTGACGGGACTGTAAGTATAATTAAGCTTGATTGTTTTAAAGAATCAAAAAGAATAGATATTTGTAGTATGCCAAGGGGGATAATGAAAAAAGGGAAATATTTATACGTAGGAGATAATTATAGAAATGAGCTTATCAGATATGATCTATTATCAGAAAAGATAAAAAAAGTTCAAACTGGCAGAGAACCCACTTCTATGATTTTACTCGCTAATTAAAGTTTGAATAATTTTATTATATATGCTAGAAGAATTTTCTCTCCATTTTTGACATAACTCTCTAGCTTGTTTATTTGATACTACATTTACTTTTAATTCCATTAAAAGAGTATCCCGTTCTCTAGCTTGCAAATCAACTATATAATTATTATCTTTTAATATTGTGTAATCAGCTGATATGGATACTTCTTCTTTTATTTTATTAGATTTTGCTTTTAGGTAATCATTAACCTGAACTATCTTGTCAGGAGATATTCTGCTTTGAAAAAACTGAAGAACGTTTTTCCCTGTTGGTGTTATTAGTATTGTTTGTTTTTCTTCGTTTTGGATATATTTTAAAAAACCTGAATCAATAAGTTCGGTAATATATTGTTGCAACGTAAAATAATTTATAAAATTGTTTTCCAAAATTATTTCTGTTATTTTATTTTTAGAAAGAGGTAAATCTAATTTGCTAAATATATATAAAACTAAAAGTTTATATTCGGCAAGTTCTAATGTATCATCAAACATAGTTGTCTCCTTTATAAATAATATGTGAACTATAATATTATTTATTATATCATATAATTTAAATTAAAATAATAAAAAATGCACCTTAAGTGCATTTTATTTGATAAAGAAATAATTATTTTATTTACTTTCCTATTAATTGTTTTTCAGCTAAGGAAACTAGCCTTTTGGTCATCTCGCCACCAACTCTTCCACAGTTTTTAGAAGTAAGACCGCCCCAATAATCTTCAGAACCTTGATGAACACCAAGATTTAGCTCTTCAGCTATTTCGTATTTCATATTATCTAAAGCTTTATGAGAATCTGGAATTACCTGATCTCTTCCATTTCCGCTATCACCTAATGCCATAAATATTCCTCCTTATTAATTTTATATAGTTAGTTTGTACTTATTTTATATTATTATTCATAATTTAAATATTTTTGATTAAAAAAATTATTATTGTAAATAATTACTACTAAATAATCAAGAGGAGAGTGAACGTATGGAATTAATTGACATAAGAAAACTTGGAAAAATAAATTTATCCCCAATATGTAGATGGGGAAATATATTATTATTGAAGAAAACTGCAGGAGAAGGTCCACTTTATGATAAAGAAATAATAGGATATTATACTTATAATATTCATGAAAAAAAATTAAAATCTATAGAGATCGGACAAGGTGAAGTAATATATGATTCATTTAATGAAAGCTATGTGGAAGGTGAAGATAAGTTTTATTTTACAACCTTTGAAGAACAAGTTTTTGTAAATGATATGATTTTAAAGAAGGTAGATGTAGAAACAGGACTTACGAAAGATATTTTAAATTTTAATCTAGAAAAAAAATATAACAGTCTAATAGTAGAAAAACTTAAAGAAGGAGTATTTATAGTTTTCTATAAAGAGGAGCCAGAATATACAGAGGAGTATTTAGATTTTTTATCGGAAATGAATTATGATAAAGATAGATATGGATTTGAGGGAGCTACATTATTTGATACAATAAATGATGAGAAATATGAAATAAATGATAAATTTTTTTTAAGAGGATTGAAAAGTATATTTTTTAAAACTAAATTAAAAGGTGAAATGTGCATTGTAACTGAAGAAAATTATATAGAACCTTATGAAAAAGAACAGTTTTATGTAGACGTACATATGAACAGATTGGCGAAAAAAGATAAATTTTATTATAGAGATTATATGAAATATATTAGTTTAGACAAATTTATTCAGGAAATAGAAGAAGGCGCTGAAAAAATTTCATTTATTGATATAGAAGGTTATGATTTAGAGGGTTATGAAATGTTTAGCGGGGTAGATGAAAAAAACATATATTATATAAAGAAAGTGTTTGGACAGGAAAATAGTGAAGCTATAGTTTCAGTAGATAAAGAAACTTTAAATAAAAAGGAAATTGTATTACCATCACAATATGCGGAAGATATGAACTCATGTCCTCCAATGTATATGTGGAATCTAGCTGGTAATAATAAATATATTTTTAATAAAAAAAGTATTTCAAGGAGAAAGGTGAAATTAAAACAAGTTATAAATGGAAATATGGAATATATTTATGAATCAAAATTAGGTCAAGTAAAAGAATTTGTTGAAAATAGATATCTTATTATTTCAGATAATATGGATGGTTATAAAACATCTATTATTGATATTACAAATAATAAGGTTAAAACATTTAAAAGAAATAATAAAGCTTTTGATGATGTATTAGTTTTATATTAACAGTTAATAAAAAGACTACTGACAAAATGCTTATTTTAGCTAAAATGTCAGTAGTCTTTTTTTATTTAACTTTTAACACAAATATATGAGGAGTCAATCCTCCAGTTACAATTTTTATTTCATCAATAAGTTGAAGATGGTTTTTGTCTATTAGATTTTCTCTAAATAGATTTTTTTCTACAGTGTATAGAAAAACCATTCCGCCTGGTTTCACAAGCATAGGAATTTTGTTAATAAAATCATTATATAAATCGAAACTTAAATTGTGAGCTGAAGTTTTACTTTCAAAAGGCATATTTGATATCATTTCATCAAATAACTCGGAAGTATTATATTCTAATATATCATCAGCTATTAAGTCTATTTTTAATTTAGCTAGTTTAGTATTTATTATTGCATCTTCTATGGCTGTTCTATAAATATCTACTCCTGTTAAGGTTTTATAGCTTTTCACCTTACTTCTTTCAATTAACATAGTGCCAGTACCACAAAATGGGTCTATAATTTTAGCAACAGGGTTTAGCCATTTTGAAATAGATTTCATTACAATAGCCGCGCTTACTGGATTTATTGAACTAGGTAAACTTTTATATCTATAATCAAATCTATAATCTTTAAAAGAATAAAGCTTAACAAATGCACTACATGATTTTTTAGTTTCAACTATGCGAATTTCAACTTCATAGGAAGATGGACTATTTCGCATAGAATCATTTGAAAGAGTATCTAATTCTTTTGATATATTTTTTACAAATTCTGTTTTTTCATCATTGAAATTTGTAGTTTTATATTCTATCCTATAGTAATATGGAGTGTTATTAGGATTTATATGGCAACTATTTAAGAAGTCTACAATATTTGATTTTATTATAGCAGATGCTATTGATTTAGAGCTGAATTCTAAATTTTTGCAACCATCTAAAGGGAAAATAACTTCATAAAAAGTTCTGCAAGAGTATATTTTATTTAAATCCTTTTCATTTATAAGTACACCTTCAGCAGTTAGAGTAGCCTTAATAGATTTTTCTTTAAGGTCATTTAATGTGATTTGAAAATTATCATCCATAGCTGTTAATATCATTGGTACAGGATTTTCAAAATTTTTAAAATCATGAAATGCGTTTGGAGATAATTTAGCTATAGCCCTTTTAAGCGCTATTTTTTCTTCATTTAAATGTTTTTCGTTCTTAGATAATGATTTTTTATCTTCTGAAAAATCATCATCTGAGAAATGTTTATTTGTTATTAAAGCATCAAGTGTGTTCTGCAATTTTTCTCCGTCAGAAGCTCTGCCACAATTACTTATGGCGTTAACATAGGAAGGCCTAACAAAACATTGATTTTCAGCTTGGTAGCCATTATATAAGGCATCTAAATAATAAGAGTCACCTAATTCAGCTATAATAGCACAAGCATTTTTTCTTGTTTTTGCATCTGAATTTTCAAGAAAACCACTAAGTTTATCTTTTGAATTACCTAAAGTTCTTTTAAATATGCCTTTAGCCTTTTCTTTTTTTATCATGTCTCTTATAACACCAAGCACACCACGTATATTATCACCTCTTAGGGCAGTTGACCATAAAAGTGGAAATGCATTGTTATAATCATTTGAAAAAGTATTTATAATTTCAAGTCTTTGTTTGTCATCAGAAGTTGTTAATTTCTCAATAAGTGATAAATAGTATGAATCCTTCATTTAGTTCTCCTCGTTTTTCAATTTGTAACTATCATTATACATTATATAAAGCATAATTAAAAATATTTAAGAAAAAATACAGTTGATATTTCATAAATAAAAGTAATTAACTTTTAATATATGAATATATTTTAATATATTTATATTAAGGAGATTATTTTGAAAAAAAATAGATTTATTAAAATTTTTATATTCCTTTTTAGCGTTAATGTAATTTTATATGTACTGATTTTTATTAAATATTCTTATAATACCATAGAAACAACTTTTAATCAGCAATATAAAAGCACTCCAATATATTCAGTAGATATAGAAGACAAAAATATTGCGTTAACATTTGATGTAAATTGGGGAGATAATAATATAGATGAAATATTAGATATTTTAGATGAATATAATATAAAAGCTACATTTTTTGTGATTGGAAAATGGGCACAAGATAATAAGGAAGAAGTAAAAAAAATATATGATAGAGGCCATTCTATTGGTAATCATTCTTATGTTCATAAAGATTTTTCACAAATAAGCAATGAAGTAAAAATAGAAGAAATTAATAAATGTGATGATGTTTTATATAATATTACAGGAGAAAAACCAATACTATTTAGATTTCCATCAGGTTCTTATGATAGCAATTCGGTAGATTTGGTAAATAATATGAATAAATATCCTATTCAGTGGGATGTAGATAGCATAGATTGGAAAGAAGAAGGTGCAAATATTGAGTTTGAAAGAGTTATTAACAAAACTCATAATGGGTCTATTATTTTATTACATACTAATGCAATGTATACACCAGTAAATTTATCTAAAATAATAAAGGATTTACAAGAAAAAAGGTATAAATTTGTAAAAGTTGAAGAACTAATATATAAAGAAACTTACTATATTGATAATAATGGTAAACAAATTAAAAAAAGGTATTGATATTTATAGTGCAATTGTATTATAATGGAAAAGTAATAAGAAATAATGAAATATAGTAATAATTTAGTAAACTTATGAATAATATTTTTTAGAAAGAAAAAAACCAAGGAGAGAGGGGTTATGATGGACAATTTGATGTTAAACAATAAAATTTATTTAGAAGGTGAGGTAGTATCCGGGCTTGAATTCAGTCACGAAATGTATGGAGAGGGTTTTTATAATTTTATGATTGACGTTACAAGATTAAGTGAAGCAACTGATAGGCTATGTGTAACTATATCCGAAAGACTTTTGACGGGAATAGACTTTAAAGTAGGCATTGATGTAGTAGTGGAGGGGCAGTTAAGATCGTACAATAAATTTGTTGATGGTTCTAATAGACTTATATTGACTGTATTTGCTAGAAATATTCAATATTGTACAGAACGAAGTAAAAATCCTAACCAAATCTTTTTAGATGGGTTCATATGTAAAAGACCTGTTTATAGAACTACTCCTTTTGGCAGAGAAATAGCTGATATGTTGATTGCAGTAAATAGACCTTATAATAAATCAGACTATATTCCTACCATAGCTTGGGGAAGAAATTCAAGATTTTGTAAGGATTTAGAAGTAGGCCAAAATATAAAAATTTGGGGAAGACTGCAAAGTAGAGAATATCAAAAGAAAATAGGAGAAGAACAAATTATAAAAAAACAAGCTTATGAAGTATCTATTTCAAAAATTGAAAGAGTAAAAGAAGATGGCGAGGAAAGTGTTGAAAAAGAAGAGTGTGAAGATATAAAAAATAAAGAGTTTGGTGAAGTAAGTTAGAAACATAAAAAAAGGGACTAACTATTATTATAAATAGTTAGTCCCTTTAAATATTTTATTTATTTTCTTAAGTCTTCTAATATTATTGTTTTATCTTTAGTTTTATCATCTACATTTTTTATTATTTTAGCAGGGGTACCAGCTACAACTACATTTGCAGGTACATCGTCAATAACTACGGAACCTGCTGCAACTACAGAACCTTTACCTATTTTTATTCCTTCTAAAATAACTGCATTTGCACCGATTAACACATTATCTTCTATTATACAAGGATCCTTACTAGGAGGCTCTAAAACGCCAGCAACTACAGCTCCAGCACCAAGATGAACGTTATTTCCTATTTTGCCACGGGCACCAACAACGGCATTCATATCAATCATAGCACCTTCGCCTATTTCCGCACCAATATTAATTACTGCACCCATCATGATAACAGCATTATCTCCAATAGAAACACGATCACGGATTATAGCACCTGGTTCTATTCTGGCATTTACATTTAGTACATTTAAAAGAGGAATAGCAGAATTTCTTCTATCTTGTTCCAATTTAAAATTACTTATTTTAGCTTTATTATCTTCTAAAAAGGCAACTACTTCATGGCCCTCTCCAAATAAAACATAAAAATTATTTCCTCCAAAATGTTCTAATGTTTTAAAATCACAACCTGTCATATCTCCATCTACATAAGCTTTAACAGGGGTAGTCTTTTTAGACTCTTTTATGTATCTTGCAATTTCATAAGGATTAGTTAAATCATATTCCATGTAAAAATCTCCTCTCTTAGTATATTTTTAATAATAATATCACAATAATGCATATTTAATCAAGAAAATTGAGGATAATAATTGATAAAATTTATAATCAGTATTATAATTACCTTAAAAATCCTAAGGAGGAGTTTATGGATAATATGTTTTCTAGTGAAGTAGAAAGTATTGAAATATCAGGAATAAGAAAATTTTTTAATAAGGTATCTAAGTATGAAGATGCTTTATCTTTAACACTTGGACAACCAGACTTCCCAGTTCCTTCAAAAATAAAACAATCAATAATACAAGCAATAAATGATGATAAAACAAGATATACAGAAAATGCAGGTATACCAGAGCTTAGGGATGAAATATGTAAATTTTTATCTTGCCAAAACTTAGTTTATTCAAAAGACAATGTGATTATTACTGTGGGAGGAAGCGAAGCATTATATATATCCTTCAAAGCCCTTTTAAATAGGGGAGACAAGGTCCTAATTCCATCCATAGCTTATCCTGCTTATAACAGCATAGTAAATCTTATGGGGGCTTGTGCTATTGATTACAAACTAAATGAAGACTTTTCTATAGACATAGATTCTTTGGAAAAATTGATAAAGGATGAAAACCCTAAAATCTTAGTTTTATCTTTTCCATCAAATCCAACAGGAGCTGTAATTAATAAAATAGATTTAGAAAGACTTCATAAAATAATTTTAGAAAATGATATTTTAGTTATTTCTGATGAGATATATAGTTCTATCTGTTATGAAGATTATTATTCCATAGCAAGTTATAAAGATATAAAGGATAAAATAATATTAATAAGTGGATTTTCTAAAATGTTTTCAATGACAGGTCTTAGACTAGGATATTTGTGTGCTAGTGAAAAAATAATAAAAAATATAATAAAAGTGCACCAATACAATGTATCTTGCGCACCATCTATAGTTCAGTATGGAGTTGTTACAGGCCTTAAATATTGTATGGATGATGTAGACTATATGAGGGATGAATTTAAAAAAAGAAGAGATTTAGTTTATGAAAGATTAAATGCTATGGGACTTAAAACTAATCTGCCTAAAGGAGCTTTTTATATATTCCCTTCAATAAAAAAATATAAGATATCATCTGAGAAATTTTGCGATAAATTATTAGAACAAGAGAAATTAGCTGTAGTTCCAGGTAGCGCCTTTGGAAATGGTGGAGAAGGTTATATAAGGATATCTTATTGCTGTAGTGAAGAGGTTTTAACAGAAGCATTAAATAGACTAGAAAGATTTATAAAAAGCTGCTAGAGAATCAACTAGCAGCTTTAATCTTATTTATTTAATTTGATAACATCGTCCATGGAATAAAATCCATTTTCTTTATCTTTCATAAATTCACAAGCTTTAAGAGAACCTAATGCAAAAACTTCTCTAGACATAGCACTATGCTTTATTTCTATAGTTTCATAGCCACCAGCGAATATAACTGAATGTTCTCCAACTATATTTCCACCTCGAACAGCGTGAATTCCTATTTCAGCCTTATCTCTTTTCTTTATTCCTTCTCTACCATAAACATAATCTACAGGAGTATCTAAAGAGTTTTTTATAGAATCAGCTAAAAGTATAGCAGTTCCACTTGGAGAATCTACCTTTTGATTGTGATGCTTTTCTATTATTTCTATATCAAAATCTTCATATAAAAAGCTACTGATGTTTTTTAGCACAGAGCTTATTATGTTTATACCTATAGACATATTTGCAGATTTAAATAAAGGAATATCTAAACTTGCCACTTCAATAGCTTTAAGCTGTCCTTCATCATAACCTGTTGTGCAAAGAACAAGTGGTTTTTTATTATCTTTGCAAAATTTCAAAAGAGAATCTAAAGACGCTGGTCTTGAAAAATCAAGAACTGCATCAAAATCTTCTTTAATATCAAAGATTTCAGAATAAATAGGGTAATCAACATTTTCATTTTTGTTTTTATCAACACCTGCTGATATAGAAAATTCGTTTTTTGTTTTAACTAAAGAAGATATAGCATTTCCCATTCTTCCTGAACATCCAACTAATACTATTTTAATCATAATTCGCTCCTATCTAGAGTAATCCATACTCTTTCATTTCATTTTTTAGTAAATCTAAATTTTTATCTTCCATTTCACATAGAGGAAGTCTTAGTGCGCCTACATTTTTCCCCATTAAATTTAATGCGGTTTTAACTGGTATAGGGTTAGTTTCAATAAATATAGCTTTTATTAAAGAAATAGCTTCTAATTGAAGAGATAAAGCTTCTTCATATTTTTTTTCTAACATGTAACTCGCTATATCATGGGTTTTTCTAGGTACTATATTGGCTAGTACTGAAATGACCCCTATTCCACCAAGAGCCATTATTGGTACAATTTCGTTATCATTTCCAGAATAAACATCTAGATCATCTTTGCATAAAGCTTTTATTTCTGCTATTTGTGAAATGTTGCCGCTAGCTTCTTTTACAGCAACTATATTATCTATACTGCTTAGTTTTTTAAGAGTAATTGGTAATATATTTAGGCCAGTTCTACTAGGTACATTGTATACTATTATTGGAGTGTTAACATTTTCAGCGATTGCAGTGTAATGCTCGATTAACCCCTTTTGTGTAGTTTTATTGTAGTATGGGGTAATAAGAAGAAGTCCATCTACGCCAATGCTTTCTGCCCATTTGCTTAATTCTATTGCAGCTTTAGTATTGTTACTTCCTGTTCCAGCAATAACAGGAACTCTTTTATTAACAATATCTAATGTAAATTTGATTGCTTCTTTCTTTTCTTCAAGAGACATAGTTGAGGCTTCACCGGTAGTTCCACAGACAATAATAGAGTCAGTTTTTTCGTCTATTTGCCAGTTAATAAGTTCTTCGAGTTTTTTGAAGTCTATACCATTTTCTAAAAATGGAGTTATTATTGCTACACCAGAACCTTTAAATATACTCATAGCTTCTACTCCTTTAAATTAATATTTTAAAATTTAATATTTAAATTATAACTTATTAATTTAAATATTAAAAGTATATTATTATTATACTATTAAAAATTAACTAGTTGCATATTTTTGTGAATAATAAATGTAATTTTGTGAAAACTAATAGATAGATTAGTTTTTAGGAGGCATTTATTATATTATGGGAAAGACACCGCTTAAAAAAGTTATAAAATCAAAATTAAAGACTCATAAAGAACTTTCAGAAATGGAAAAATTAAGAGAAAAAATAAAATATGAAATAGCTGACGAAATTGGATTGAGGGATAAAGTTGATGAATTAGGATGGGCTTCTTTAACATCAGAAGAAACAGGAAGAATAGGTGGTATGATGGCAAAAAGAAAAAAAATATTACATATTCCTAAAAATAGTGAAATTGTTAATGGAAATTATGACGATAATAATGTAAAATAACAAATGAAAATATAATTTGGAGATGTTTAAATGGATTGTTATAATGATTTTGCTTTTATATACGATAAGCTTATTACAAAAGATATAAATTACAAAGATTGGTCTAAATATATTATATCTATTTGTAAAAATAGAAATATAGAATATAATGAATATTTAGACCTTGCTTGTGGAACTGGAAACATGACTTGTGAAATAGAAAAATATTTTAATCAGACTTATGCCGTGGATTTATCTTCTGATATGCTTACTTTAGCTAAAAATAAATTATCAAATAAAACTAAGCTTATATGTCAAGATATTTCAGATATAAATTTGAATAAAAAATTCAATTTAATAACTTGTTGTTTAGATTCTATGAATTATCTTACTGAAAAAACAGATTTAGAAAAATTCTTCTGCAATGTAAATATGCATTTAGAGCAAGAAGGTATATTTATATTTGATGTAAATTCCTATTATAAATTATCTTATATATTAGGAAATAATATTTATAATTATGATAATGAAGATGTATATTATATCTGGGAAAATAATTTTGAAGATGATTTGCTTAATATGTATCTTACATTTTTTATAAAAGATGAAGATAAATATATAAGATTTGATGAAGAACATTTAGAAAGAGCATATACAGAGGAGTATTTGGACGAGCTTATAGATAGCAGTGGATTTGAAATATTAGAAAAACATGATGGATATTCAGAAAATATTATAAGTGAAAAAACAGAAAGAATAGTTTATGTATTGAAACTTAAGAATAAAAAGGAGATAAAAAATGGATAAAATAGTTTATGCAACTGCGCACAATAAAGAAATAAGGATAATAGCTACAATAGATACAGAGCTAGTTTCAGAAGCTCAAAATACACATAAAACACTACCTGTAGCATCAGCTTCTCTTGGAAGATTATTAACTGCTGGAGCGTTAATGGGTGCAATGCTAAAATCAGAAAAAGAATCATTAACAATAAAAATTGATGGAAGAGGACCACTTCGTAGTGCTTTAGTTACTGCACATGCTACTGATGATGGAATATCTGTAAAAGGGTATGTGGGAAATCCTAAACTAGACCTTCCCCTTAAAGAAAATGGGAAACTAGATGTTGGCAGCGCAATAGGAATAGATGGAGAAGTAATGATTATAAAAGACTTAGGTTTAAAAGAGCCATACATTGGGAAAACTCCAATAGTTACTGGTGAAATAGGTGATGACCTAGCATATTATTTTACTACATCAGAACAAACACCATCTGCTGTAGGCCTAGGTGTTTTGGTTAATCCAGACCTTTCTATAAAAGCTTCAGGTGGATTTATAATTCAAATGCTTCCAGGAGCAGATCCTTTAGTTGCAGATATAATATCTTATAGATTAGAAGAAATCAAATCTATAACAGAGTTTATTTCAGAAGGCTATTCTATATATGATATTTTAAATGAAATATTTGGAGATATGGACCTTGAGATATTAGAAGAAAAGGAAGTTTCTTATAAATGTGATTGTTCAAGAGAAAGAGTTGAAAAAGCTTTAATAAGTATAGGGAAAAATGATTTAAATGAGATATACGAGGATGGTAAAGAAGAAGAATTAGTTTGTCATTTTTGTAATAAAAAATATAAATTTACTAATGAGGATATTGGTAATATTTTAAAAGAAATTTAATGTTTTTATTGACAAATTTAAGTTTTGGATATATAATTTGAATTGTCTTTTGTGGGAGCATAGCTCAGCTGGGAGAGCATCTGCCTTACAAGCAGAGGGTCACAGGTTCGAGCCCTGTTGTTCCCACCATATGCGGCCCGGTGGCTCAGCTGGTTAGAGTGCCGGCCTGTCACGCCGGAGGTCGAGGGTTCGATCCCCTTCCGGGTCGCCAATT